>NZ_JAAHIG010000491.1:0-5809 GCF_010692305.1 Moorena sp. SIO4G3
AAATTATTACACTCTGTCAAAACTTAGATGAGCGTCAGGCGTTTTTCCAACAGATACTCACAGCCATAAATGCCCATGGGGATAAATTACGGGTAGTATTAACCCTACGTTCTGATTTTGAACCCCACATCTGTGATTTGGGCTTAAAGTTGGCACCGGAAGTAATAAATCAATTGGGAACCACGGTACTGATAAATCTTTGGCAAAGTGGACGATTTATTGTACCGGCGATGACACGAGCTGAACTCAACGAAGCGATAGAAAAACCGGCTCAAGCACGGGTGATGTATTTTCAGCCCCACGATTTAGTAGAAAAATTAATTGATGAAGTGGCGGATATGCCCGGAGCATTGCCCCTGCTGTCTTTTGCCTTAAGTGAACTGTACCTGAAATACTTAAGGCGACAACGGCAGGCACAATACAGGGGTATTACTATTGACCGGGCCTTGACTCAAGCCGATTATCTTGAATTGGGGGGAGTAATGCGATCGCTAACTCAAAGGGCAGATCTTGAATATGAGGCGCTAGTTAATGAAAATCCCGCTTATGAGCAAGTAATCCGTCATGTGATGCTGCGGATGGTGGCACTAGGTGGGGGTGAGTTAGCCCGTAGGCGGGTACCTTTATCAGAATTGGAATATCCACCAGGGAAAAATGATTTAGTTAAAGAAGTAATTGAGCGCTTTACCAATGCGCGGTTACTGGTGAATGGAGTTGATGCTGATGGGAATCCCTATGTGGAACCTGCCCATGATGCTTTGGTGCGGGGTTGGCAAAAGCTGCTGGAGTGGAAACAAAAAGAGGAGGAAAATTTACTTCTACAACGGCGGTTGACTCCCGCAGCCCAGGAGTGGAAAAGCCAGCAACAGGCAAAGTTTCTTTGGAATACTAACCCTCGTCTGGATTTGTTTAAAAAGGTACTGAATTCTGATAATAACTGGCTTAACCAAGTGGAAGCTGAGTTTGTGCGGCGTACTCTGCAAAAAAGGCGAAATGATAGCCGTCGATTAATTAGCTGTGTAACGGTCGTGATTCTGGCTCTGAGTGGATTGAGCATCTTTAGTTTTAATCAGTTGCAGCAACTCAAATGCGCATCTGAGCAATTCCAAAACGACTCTATCAAAGTAGTAGGGGAATTTTCCCTCAATACTAGACTTCGCGGCAGTTGTCAGGAGATAGGAGACAGGAGACAGAAAACAGTAACAATAATTGACGAAAACAGTATCAAAAAAATACTTTTGCAAGAGGTCTACTGTATTGAACATTAACCCCACTTCTGAAAACAATCCAGTTCGTGGAGAGGTAAACATAATTCTTGTATAAAAAAGCTTGCATACAAGAGGAATCCCACCCTAACCCCCCTTAGTAAGGAGGCAAGAGCAATCCACCCCTAACCCCTCCCAGGAGGGGAAACAGATAGGAAGTTTTATTGGACAGTAAAAAACTACCTCCTAGGTTTACATCTCATTTATAAACCCTATATACGCCAATAACACTAGAGGTTGTCTGCCAATTCAATATGTAAAGATTTATTACGTAAATAATAATTTATGCGTAAAGTTAACAGATTATCTTGGGGAATAAATAGGGAGCATCCCAGTTTTGAAAAACTATAACCCAGCTGTGTGAGGGTAATTATACCGCCCACATAAAAAGATATATTTGCCAAAAATTGATGCTCCCAATCAAGGGTATTCAAGTCATCTTTATAAGTGCTTTTTGCAGAAAATGTTTTCCCGAAATCTCGCCTTTATCATCGGCATCAATAACTACACAAACGGCATTTCCCCCCTCAACACTGCCGTAAACGATGCCAAAAAACTAGTGGAAATTCTCCGCAAAAAGCATGGTTATCAAGTCTGGGTATGCTTAGACGAAGTGGCAACTCTGTCTAACTTTAACAAATTTTTATCCCATACCTTACCGGAACAAGTCACTGAAAATGACCGCTTGTTATTTTACTTCGCTGGTCATGGAGTAGCTCTCAATGGGGATGATGGCCCCGCTGGTTACTTAATTCCTCAAGATGCAATACTCGGGGATACTAATAGTTATCTGCCCATGACCAAGTTACACGATGCTTTAACTCAATTACCCTGTCGTCATTTTTTGGGTATCCTTGACTGCTGTTTTGCTGGTGCTTTTAAATGGTCCAATACTAGGGATTTATTAACCTCGCCAGAAGTAATTCACCAAGAACGATACGAGCGTTTTATTAGTGACCCAGCCTGGCAAATTATTACTTCTTCAGCCTGTGACCAAAAAGCCTTAGATAACTTTAATTTAAATAGCGAACGCGGTCAATTCGGCAATCATTCCCCTTTTGCGGCAGCATTATTAGAAGCCCTAGAAGGTGCAGGAGATATCTATCCTCGTGCCACGAATGGTAAACCGGCTGGAGATGGGGTAATTACAGCCACAGAATTATATTTACATTTACGGGATCGAGTAGAAATACCCACAGAAAAATGCCGTCTGCGACAAACCCCTGGTATTTGGTGTTTAAACAAGCACGATAAAGGCGAGTATATCTTTCTTTCTCCCGGACATCAACTTCACTTACCGCCCGCACCACCTTTAGATGAGTCACAAAATCCCTATCGCGGTTTAAAGTCCTTTGACGAGAAACACAGTGCCCTGTTTTTCGGTAGAACATTACTAGTAGAAAAGTTAGAAGATTTTGTCAAAGCTAATCCCTTAACAGTGGTGTTGGGTGCTTCCGGTTCGGGTAAGTCTAGCTTGGTCAAGGCAGGATTAATTCCCAAACTACGGCAAGATAATACCGAGAAATGGTGTATTTTGTCACCCATCCGTCCTGGTGAGACGCCCTTGCAACAGTTAAATAATGCTTTAAAAAATAGCCAATTACCAGAGGTAGCAGCCCAAAACCCCCAGCAGAACCTGGCAATGAGCATTGATGTTTGGGCGAAAAATAACCCCAATTCTAAGTTATTACTGTTTATTGACCAAAGCGAAGAAATTATTACACTCTGTCAAAACTATGATCAGCGTAAGGAGTTTTTCCAACAGATACTCACAGCCATAAATGGCCATGGGGATAAATTACGGGTAGTATTAACCTTACGTTCTGACTTTGAAGCCCAAGTCAGGGATGCTGGCTTAAAGTTTGTCGGCGAAAAACTTAACTGGGGACGATTTATTGTACCAGGGATGACACGAGGGGAACTCAACGAAGCAATCGAGAAACCCGCAGAAGCACGGGTGATGTATTTTCAGCCCGACGAATTAGTAGAACAATTGATTGATGAAGTGGTGGATATGCCGGGAGCATTGCCCTTGCTTTCTTTTGCCTTGAGCGAACTTTATCTAAAGTATTTACAGCGACAACGGGAGGCACAATATAGAGGAATCACTATTGACCGGGCCTTGACTCAAGCCGATTATCAGGAATTGGGGGGAGTAATGCGATCGCTAACTCAAAGGGCAGATAAAGAGTATGATTTGCTAGTTCAAGAAAATCCCGCTTATGACCAAGTAATCCGTCATGTGATGCTGCGGATGGTGGCACTAGGTGGGGGTGAGTTAGCCCGTAGGCGGGTACCTTTATCAGAATTGGAATATCCACCAGGGAAAAATGATTTAGTTAAGGAAGTAATTGAGCGTTTTAGCACAGCACGGTTATTGGTGAAAGGACAAGATGCTGAGGGGAATCCCTATGTGGAACCTGCCCATGATGCTTTGGTGCGGGGTTGGCAAAGGTTGCTGGAGTGGAAACAAAAAGAGGAGGAAAATTTACTTCTACAACGGCGGTTGACTCCTGCGGCGGTGGAGTGGAAAAGTGTTAAAAGCAAAAAACAATCATCCGGTTTTGAAGCATTGGCTGAACCTGTAATTAATTGGTTGGATGGGAGACTTGACCTTGCTGAAAACTTTCTTAACAAAATAAACACCCTCGAAAATACGAACTTGGCTCGATTGTGGCAACGGACACCGGATATACAAAAAGGTTCGAGAGATAAAACCGGACAATTTCTTTGGAATGCCAATCCTTATCTCGATGTATTGAATAAAAAACTCAATTCTGAGGACAACTGGTTAAACCAGGTAGAAGTTGAGTTTGTGCGGCGTAGTGTTAGAAAAAAACGCAGTAACACAATTGTGGGTTGGAGCATCGCTGGCTCAGTTCTGGTGGCAATGATTTTCTATGCTGCCGTTTGGATGCAATGGAGAAACTCTCAAATTACTCAAGCCAATTCTATCGCTCGCTCTTCTTTGTCTCTGTTTGCTAAATATAAAGACATGGAGGCTTTGGTGGAGGTGATTAAGGCAGGAAAAATCCTACAAAAACACAAGGCATCGGACCAACAGGTGATTAGTGCCCTGCAGAAAGTTCTTGATGAAGCCAGCAAAGGCAACCGCTTGCAGGGGCATACTAACAGAGTCACGAGATTCAGTTTCAGCCGGGATGGCCAGACTTTGGCTTCTGGTAGTCGTGACAAGACCATCAAACTCTGGAATCTAGAGACAGGCAAGGTAATCCGAACCCTGATCGGGCATACTGAAGCTGTCAGGAGCGTCAGTTTCAGGCGGGATGGCCAGACTTTGGCTTCTGGCAGTGAGGACAAGACCATCAAACTCTGGGATCTAGAGACAGGAACCGAAATCCGCACCCTGATCGGGCATAATTCCGATGTCGAGAGCGTCAGTTTCAGCCGGGATGGGCAGACCTTAGCTTCTGGTAGTGAGGACAAGACCATCAAACTCTGGGATCCTAAAACAGGCAAGGTAATCCGCACCCTGATCGGGCATAATTCCGATGTCAAGAGCGTCAGTTTCAGCCGGGATGGCCAGACCTTGGCTTCTGGCAGTCGTGACAAGACCATCAAACTCTGGGATCTACAGACAGGCAAGGTAATCCGCACCCTGATCGGGCATACTGAAGCTGTCAGGAGGGTCAGTTTCAGCCGGGATGGGCAGACCTTGGCTTCTGGCAGTGATGACAAGACCATCAAACTCTGGAATCTAGAGACAGGCAAGGTAATCCGCACCCTGATCGGGCATACTGAAGCTGTCAGGAGGGTCAGTTTCAGCCGGGATGGCCAGACCTTGGCTTCTGGCAGTGAGGACAACACCATCAAACTCTGGAATCTAGAGACGGGCAAGGTAATCCGAACCCTGATCGGGCATACTGACTTGGTCTTTAGCGTCAGTTTCAGCCCCGATGGCCAGACCTTGGCTTCTGGCAGTGATGACAACACCATCAAACACTGGAATGTAGAGACGAGAAGGAAAATCCTCACCCTCCAGACCCTCCAGACCCTGATCGGGCATACTAACAGAGTCACGAGATTCAGTTTCAGCCGGGATGGCCAGACCTTGGCTTCTGGCAGTTTTGACAACACCATCAAACTCTGGAATCTAGAGACAGGCAAGGTAATCCGAACCCTGATCGGGCATGATGGCGCTGTCAATAGCGTTAGTTTGAGCCGGGATGGCCAGACCTTGGCTTCTGGCAGTGATGACAACACCATCAAACACTGGAATCTAGAGACAGGCAAGGTAATCCACACCCTGATCGGGCATGATGGCGCTGTCAATAGCGTTAGTTTCAGCCGGGATGGCCAGACCTTGGCTTCTGGCAGTGATGACAACAGCATCAAACACTGGAATCTAGAGACAGGCAAGGTAATCCACACCCTGATCGGGCATACTAACATTGTCAATAGCGTTAGTTTCAGCCGGGATGGCCAGACCTTGGCTTCTGGCAGTGATGACAACAGCATCAAACACTGGAATCTAGAGACAGGCAAGGTAATCCACACCCTGATCGGGCATGATGGCGCTGTCA
>NZ_JAAHIG010000492.1:0-5805 GCF_010692305.1 Moorena sp. SIO4G3
CATCTCCCCATCTCCCCATCTCCCCATCTCCCCATCTCCCCATCTCCCCATCTCCCCATCTCCCCATCTCCCCATCTCCCCATCTCCCCATCTCCCCACTCCCAAACACCATGGCACAAGGTAGAATTATGATAAGAAACATTAAGAAATGCAAATAAAGCAGCATGGTAAGCACTCAGGGCGGTAAAGGTAAGGTAGAATACCCCAAGAAAGAATTCCCGCAGAAAAAAGTCCAGAAAAAAGTAGTAGTAATCGGCGCAGGGATTGGTGGACTAACCGCTGGAGCACTCCTCGCTCGCCGAGGCTACCATGTTGTAATACTAGACCAAGCCCTAGTACCAGGAGGATGCGCCTCTACCTTCAAACGTCGGGGCTTTACCTTCGATGTTGGTGCGACCCAGGTAGCTGGCTTAGAACCTGGTGGCATTCACAAACGCATCTTTGATGAACTGGAAGTAGACCTGCCAGCCGCTACCCCCTGTGACCCTGCTTGTGCGGTATTTCTTCCCGGTGAAACTGAACCGATTAACATCTGGCGTAACCCGGAGCAATGGAAAACAGAACGACAACGCCAGTTTCCCGGTAGTGAACCCTTCTGGCAACTAATGGCAACCTTATTCAATGCCAGTTGGAAGTTCCAATCCCGTGACCCAGTGCTACCACCTCGTAATGTATGGGATTTGTGGCAACTAACCTCAGCAGTGCGTCCGGATACCTTAATTACCCTACCCTTTACCTTCATGACCGTAGCGGATGGGTTACGAGGATATGGCTTATATGACAATAAGCGTCTGAAAACCTTTCTGGATATGCAGCTCAAGCTTTATTCTCAAGTGGATGTTGATCAGACAGCACTGTTGTATGCAGCAACAGCCTTAGGAGTTTCCCAGGAACCCCAAGGGTTATTTCATCTCCAAGGTAGTATGCAAGTGTTAAGCGATCGCTTAGTAGAAGCCCTGGAAAAATGGGGGGGTAAGCTACTAATGCGCCACACCGTTGAACAGATCGAAACATCAGGTGGTAAAGCTACTGGTGTTTCGATTCGCAATCAGAAAACTGGGGAAGTTTGGACAGAACCAGCGGATGAGGTAGTTGCCAATGTTACGGTGCAAAACCTAGTCAAATTATTAGGTAATAATCTACAGACGTTGCCTAAAACCTCGATGGCAGGCTACTCGATGGCAGGCTATAAGTATCGAGTCGATAAATTACCTCCACCATCCGGTGCGTTTGTCATCTATCTTGGGGTAGATAAACGCGCAATTCCTGATGGTTGTCCTCCCCATCTTCAGTTTCTCTATGACTACGATGGACCAATTGGCGAGAATAATTCCTTGTTTATTTCGGTGAGTAAGCCAGGAGATGGACGAGCACCAGAGGGAAAAGCTACCATTACTGCCTCATCCTTTACCGATGCTGCCATGTGGTGGCGGGGATCCCAGCAAGACTATGACCGCTTAAAGGCAGAGTATACAGAAAATGCGATCGCACGTCTTAGTCAATACTTTGATTTAACACCAGAGACCATCATTCACCAAGAAGCAGCAACCCCTCGCACCTTTGCCCGTTATACTGCCAGAGAACAAGGCATTGTGGGAGGAATAGGGCAACGGATACCGACCTTTGGACCCTTTGGCTTTGCTACTCGCACACCTTGCAAAAGTTTGTGGTTAGTAGGAGATTCAACTCATCCAGGAGAAGGAACAGCTGGGGTCAGTTATTCTGCCCTTACTGCTGTACGGCAGATTGAGACATCATTTTGCTTGTAGGGGCGCAAGCAAAGGGTCCCTAGCTTGGATTATGGGGTAAAAGTCTCAAATGTCAAGATCATATGGATCTGTTTTTGGCCAGACCAGCTGTGAAAGGCTACTAACACCAACCCCAAAGAGTTAGGATTAATGACCCGACAGCCTTGCCATTAAACCCCCAAAAAGCGGGACAAAACGGGATTTTTTGGGGTTTAATGGACAATGATGACAACAAGCTCGAATATGTCTAAGGGGAAGAAAAAATCAGGCACAGTCAAAAAGCTCTCAACTCAGGTAGTTCCAGTAATTGGGATGTCAATGGTAGTTGAAGCTGAGCTTGTTGCCATGATGCAACGCTTAGGCATCGTTCGTTCTGAATCCTACAACAAGCTTGGCAGCGTTAGCCATTGGGGACTCGACTGGCGGAAAGCCTACCCAGAGGTTAGGTCTTTGAGAACTCCAGAATCTTTAGGTCTACCATCTAAACTAATGGAATGGACAGTTAACGATGTCGCTAAATCCATTAGTGCCCAACAAGCTGCTTGTATTGAAGCATTAGGAAAAATCCTGCATAAGCGATTTCCAGGTAAAGAAAATAAAAAACGTCGAAATCAATGCTATAAACAGCTATCAAGTCCCAGTTTTATAGACGATCCATTTTTGCATCGAATTGTTAGGAAGCAGTTTCAGCGGGGTCATTCAAGGATAAAAAATCAAATAGTCTATCAACAAAACGGTTACTCCTGCCAACGGATTTCTCGCCACACTTACCAGTTAGAACTGGCTGGGTTACGTCGAGGTAAACGTAATCGAATTCTTGTAAGATCTAATCGAAAAATAACAGGACAAATCCGACTAATTTACAATCTGCAGTTGCAGCGCTTTGAAATCCATTTTTTGGTTGATCATGGAACTATCAATAATCCGACTGAATGTCGTTTTGTTGGTGTAGATAAGGGTTACACAGAAGTATTTTATGATTCAGATGGTCGTGCACACGGTCTTGGCTTAGGTAAACTAGCGACCAATAAATCTGACAGAATTGTTAAGAAAAACCGAAATCGTGGCCAGTTATGGGCACTGCATAGAAAATTAGAGAAAATCGACCCAGCTAAGTCGGCTCGTATACTAGAAAATAATCTGAGCCGGAAAACAGAGAATCGTCGCTTAAGAAAAGACCAAGCAGTAATTTTAGCTGTTATAGGCGCTGCTTCTAAATCCCTTTTTAGGGGAGAATCGTTAAAAGTTTTTGCGGAGGATTTGACCCAACCAATCAAAGGTTTTCGTCAATCTAAGGCAATGTCCCGCAGGTTAAATACTTGGATGAAGGGAGCAATCCGGGACTCTTTACAGAAATGGGCTAACTGGACTGGTTCAGTAGTTTCAGAAATTCAACCGAGCTACACGTCGCAAATTGACTCCGTAACTGGCACCCTGCTAGGGGTCAGGAAAGGGGACAGTTTTACCAGGTTTAATGGGGTCGTGTTGCAGGCTGACTATAATGCTGCGAAGAATATCCTGGCTCGCGGTACAGACCAGGAAATCTCCCGGTTTATGACCAGGGTTGAAGTTCAAGCAGTATTGTTGCGCCGTACTGCGCGTTTCTTGAAAGGTATGGACTTGAGTCTTATTGACGCGGTTGAGCTAGGGTGGCTTGACTCTAAGCATAGTAAAACTCAAGCTTTTAAGGAACTCCTCACCGGGATGTGAGGAACGTCTAGATAGATGGGTGGGAGGCTTAACTCCAATTGCTGTATGACCACCCCTCACTCAGACAACAATAAATTGACCTTGACCGTTTTATTCGGAATTGTTCCGATTAATCCCGGTTTAAGAGTATCCCTCATGATCAATTTGCCAAACAGTATTTAACGGAGTTGTTAATACCTCACGGTCAGGTAGAAGTCAGCCGAGAACTAACCAGTGAAGTTCGTCAAGTCGATATTTGGTTTCTACCAACAGCTTCTAAATCCACAGCAGCACAGGAAATAGGATTGCTCGGTCAGATGGCATCAACCGCCTGTTTGTTGGAACCGTTCCGCAATGCCACAGGGATCATGGCAGTGCGTAATTGCCTGCTGAAGTTGTTTGCCCTCTACAGTGACCTGCAGCGAAAGGCACGACGAGAGCAAAACCCGATCAGTGAAACCGACTTGCCCTGTTTATGGATTTTGTCTCCTTCCTGTTCAGCCCAGCTGTTGAACGGGTTTGGTGCAAAACTTAATGATTCCGGTGATTGGGTTGCAGGAGTCTATTTTTTGCCTGAGTTCTTCAAGACAGCACTTGTCGCCATTAACCAGCTACCTCTTACCGAAGAAACCCTGTGGTTAAGAATTTTGGGACGGGATAAGACTCAAAGCCAAGCCATTAATGAGTTGCTAGCACTACCGGTCGGACACCCCTTACGGGGTAACATCTTAGAGATTCTGGCCAACTGGCGCATCAAAATAGAGGGAAGTGAAGATTTAACTGAAGACCAGAGGGAGTTAATTATGAATTTATCACCAGCTTATTTGCGTTGGCGAGAAGAAACCTTAGAGCAAGGAAATTTAGAGGGACAGCGCCTGATGGTGGAGAATCTACTAGCAGGGCGGTTTGGCACTGTTGATCTCGAATTATCCCGAACCATTGAGCCTTTGATGCAGTTGCCAATCACAGACCGTACTCAGGTGCTGCTTAACCTGTCCAACTTGTCCCGTCAGGAACTGTTGGACAGGTTTGGAGACAATCGATCGGATTGATAGCGATGCAGCGCGGTCTTGGGGAGGCAGTGCGGTCTTGGGGGTCTCCCCCGGAGACGAAACCTTAGACAGTTGAGCCTTTATGGTTGGTCGGCTATGCAGAAAAGGGTTCAAACTTATTGATTAGCGATGCAGCGCGGTCTTGGGGGTTTCCCCCACTCGCGCTTTGCATGGCTGACAAGGCGAGCCTGTCTTACGGTAACTTCAAACCATGAGCAACTGCCGTGGTTTCCCCCACTCGCGCTTTGCATCAAGACACTGTTACCGTTCAATGGGATTGCGGTGGTATTCCGATGGTGTTCGGGTATCACGAGGTCAAGACTGACCCAAAACTGTTCACCAAACCCGCTTATTTCATAGGGGCGCACGCCGTGCGCTCCTACTTGCGGTTTTTCTTTACCACTGTAGCTACCAGAAAACTAGCTCAAACCGAAAGACTGTAATAGCATTTCCAAATCAGATGTAAACCTGTATGGTCTTTTTGTCTTGTCCAATAAAACTCTGTATCTCTTTCCCCTCTTGCCTTTTGCCTGTTGGCTGTTGCCTTTTTAAGCAAGAAGTGTGTTTACAACCCAAATAAAAACCCCCTGAGCTGTTCGGTGTAGCGTGCGTGTAGCCTATAGGCTGTTAGCTTCACTGACCTTATATAGCAGCAAAAGTTTTTCTGAAAAACTGTCCGGAATTTACTTGGAAGGGAGAGAACATTTAATTGAAGGCAAGGAAAAATTAACGTGATTACAACATAAAGTTGATTAGAGTTAATTATGAATTTATCATCAGTTGATTTCGGTGGCTCTGAACCAATGTTACAAAATGTTGCTTCAAATGTCTGGGGGATTGTCTATCGGATTAAAGTGCGATCGCTCTTTAACTCCAACTCCAACCTAGGAAATTTACTTTTATCCAATAAAAGAGTTTTACTCGTTACATCATCAAGGGGATAAGTTACAGAGTTTGATATCATTTTTTTATTAATTCAATAAATAAATAAAGTTTTATTAAAATCTCCGAAAATTCGTTTAATTATGGGATGAATTACGCTACATTTAAATTAAATAAAATCACCTTAAATTTACGGTAGCATTACTTACTATAAATTCGGTTAATATTCATAACAGTATAAATGCTGTAATTAAGTTTGATAAATAACAATATCACAAACTATTCACATAATTTTTATACATTTTAATTGTGAATATAGGCCCATAAAATAGGTCGAAATAGGGAGATAGTAGGCCGAATTTTGCAGAAGTGGTTCGGACTAAAATTTAAATGCCTAATTGCTGTAAGCAATTAGAAATAGGTGGCGAACTCTA
>NZ_JAAHIG010000493.1:0-5804 GCF_010692305.1 Moorena sp. SIO4G3
TACATTCAAGCCCCCTAAATCCCCCAATTTTGGGGGACTTTTAGCAATAAATGGATTCTTGTTCCCCCCAGAATTGGGGGGCTAGGGGGGCAAAGTTCAGTATCAAAAAACTTTTCAGATATCCTCTTAGATTAATTTCAATAACATCCTAAAGAATCGCGAGTATCAACAAGAATCGCGAGTATCAACACGAGTTATAGGATTAGTACCAGAAGCATTTTTGCTTTCGCATAGCTTCCGGTCTTGGTTATAATCCAAAATTGCTTCCTCGAACCAAAATTGCTTCCTCGAAGTCAACGCCAGTAATATCTGCACCATTAAATTTAGATTTCGAAATGAATGTATATTCAAAGACTGCATCGGTTAAGTCTGCTCCCTTGAAGTTACATACATTAATGAATGCATCGCTAAAATTGGCTCCATGTAGATTAGCATTCGTGAAATCAACTTTGGTAATATCCGCACCTATAAACTTAGCGTTGCTCAAGTTTGCTGACTGTAAATTGACATTGCTAAAAACAAGGTAACTGAAGTCTTGACCGGATTTATCCTGACCGCTTAGATCCTTGTTTTCAAAGTTAGCGTTAATGGTGGCAGCGCTTTGGGCTTGGGCTGGCAGAGGCAACACTAATATAGTTAGTGCTAGTAGAAAGGCTGCCAGGTGTAGAAAGTACTTAGCGTACTTCATGAATTGCTCTAATCCTCCTTGTGATTAAACGTTGCTGACAAAGGTAACTATATCAATTTTTGTAGGAGTTTTGAAGAGGGGACTATAGGGCAATTTTCAGCAAGGTTTGAGGGACATTGCTTATGGTTTTAAGGGAAAAGGCAAGAGGCAAGAGGTAAGAGGCAAGAGGCAAGAGGTAAGAGGCAATAGGCAAAAGGCAATAGGCAAGAGGCAATAGGCAATAGGCAATAGGCAATAGGCAAGAGGCAATAGGCAAGAGGCAATAGGCAATAGGCAATAGGCAATAGGCAATAGCGATGCTTCAAAAAGTAGTATATAAGTTACGGAATTCTGAAGGGAAGCGATTGACCTTGGCCTTTAGGCCACGCTACGCGAATGGTCACGCGAAGCGATGCTCGGTACGAGCCGCTACGCGAACGCAAAAAAACCGACTTTACTGAGTATAAATACTTGTTTAATGAATAGGAGTAGAGTGGGCATCCTGCCCGCGCGAAAATAAGCATGAAACTGGCAAGATGCCAGTTCCACGGCAAGATGCCAGTTCCACGGCAAGATGCCAGTTCCACGGCAAGATGCCAGTTCCACGGCAAGATGCCAGTTCCACGCAAGATGCCAGTTCCACAAACTGGCAAGATGCCAGTTCCACACAAGATGCCCATTCCACGGCAAGATGCCCATTCTACAGGTGCGACCCAAGGGCGATTTACTCGCCCTAGGAGGCGCGCACCTAAAAAAAAACTCTTAAAATCATTCCATTATTAAGCAACGCCTACTTTTTCAGTATCCTTGAACAACATATTGTCAGTGAATTGCAAACCGCTGTATTTTGTTTTTGTAATTTACTCTTCAAACTCCTTAATTTTTTTCATGTATTTTTTTGAAACCCCTTCAGATAACTGAAGTCTTTGTTCTTTTTGAATGCGGAAATATTCATTATAAACTTCCTGACTTTCTTTCTGCTCAAGTAAATAATCATAAGGACCTTTGCCAGACAAAAGTTTAACTAATATAGGTGAGATTTCAATCGTGACAAATAAGGCAGTTATTAGCCAATTAATATTACGAATATTCGGATCGTCTTTAGATAGTTCTTCTAAAGCAACAAGACGGGCTAAGAAGCCATTTGATTCTTTGTCAATTTTTTCTTGATTAAGTTGTTCTAAGTTACTCTCTGGTGACTGCAAAATTAGGTTACGTTCTTTAAGCTTATCTATTTTATCCTCTTTTTCCTTAACTTTATTATCTAATTCAATGAATTGTTGTTTTATCTCATCTGCATAGTTTCGTTTGTCTTGATAAACAATTCCTTTTCCAAATTGGCCTGTTCCCTGTGTACCTTCTGCTTCTGCATTAGCCGCATATTCAGCATCTTGCCATTCATTTTTATACTTATTTTTATCTTTATTTAAGGCTTGAATTTCTTGCTCCAATTCTTTTATTGGTTCGGTAAGTTTTTCTTTGGCTATATCATTTTTATTTTGTTCTATTTTCTGGTTAATTTCTTTTTCAAATAGCCTCAATTCAAGGGGTTTAGCAACCACAAAGCTTAACAATAATGCTATTAACAATCGAAGACTTGTTGCTGCAATAAATGGCAAATTTAAATTTAATTCCGTTTCTTTTCTCTTAGAGCTTAAAATTAAAAAACGATCTAAGTTGAAAACTATAAAACTCCAAAACGTTCCTCCTACACAAGAAGCTGCTACAGAACCAAATACTGTAAAAAGAGCATAACCACCGGAAAAAATAGCCGTTGTTGATGTTAGCAAAACCGTGGTACCAATTGCTGTATATTTATATCGTTCTGTCAAACATTCTTTTTGTGCCAAAATGTGATGATCTGCACCAGCACACCATAGCAAAAATTTTTCTAGTGAATTTAAATTATCGTTAATTGTTGGAGTCTGTATTAGGTGTTGAAGTTCAGCTGGTAAGCCAATTTCGTTTATAAAAGTACCAACCGCTTCAACACCATAAGCATTAAGAGCACTTTTGATATCTTCTGTAGCTCTTTCCTGAATTTGCTCCCGTTGTTGTAAGAAGTCTAAGGCATTATAGTCTTGAGCGGAATTACGGAAGTAATTATCAACCATCGATGCTAAGACCCGATTCACAAGGTTTTTAATAGAGCTATATTTAACCGCACCATTAGACAAGGGGCTAATAACTCCTCCTTCTTCCTCAACTTGCTGAAAACTA
The DNA here is from genome assembly GCF_010692305.1 of Moorena sp. SIO4G3. Classification (NCBI taxonomy): domain Bacteria; kingdom Bacillati; phylum Cyanobacteriota; class Cyanophyceae; order Coleofasciculales; family Coleofasciculaceae; genus Moorena; species Moorena sp. SIO4G3. The sequence continues at coordinate 2,888 of NZ_JAAHIG010000493.1, forward strand.
TTAGCATTTAGTGAACCCACACGAGAGATCATTTTAGGAGAATTTTTGGGAGCAATATTAATAACCTGTGTGACTTCAAGTTTCAAAATAAAGCCATCTTTTGAGCGAAGCTCTAAGGTTTTCAAATTAAAATCGTAGTTGGTTGCTGGTTTATCTCTATTCGTCCAGTCCAAAGTTATTTCATGGGCAGGAACTATTACTATACTTTTCACTCTTGTATTGATAGGATGTGTTCCCGCTTCTATTGGTATGTTCTGAATCCCTTTATACCCAATTGGAACGATATTAAACTGAGAACCATAAGTAGTTTTCTCTTGATTGGCTTGGCTATTCTTACCAACATTTGAGATTAAAACTCCAACTGTTCCAGTTTTAATATTAGTTAAAGGCACTTGTTCAACTTCCACAAACCAAGGATTTAAACTCCAAAAACCTTCTTCGATAAATTCTTCTTGTAAACCTCGATAGCCAGCTTTGTCAATAAACTCCTGTGGCTGCTGAAACTTATTATGTCCCTCAATAACTGGTCCCGCAATGTCCCCTCTTGGTAAGGGCTTACCATCAAAAGTGGTAACAATACCAATTTTACCTGATTCAACTCTGTAAACTTTTAATTGTTCTGGCTTCAGTCCATATTGCTGGGCATTGTCAGTAGTAACTACTGTAAATAGTTCAGTGTTTATTCTATAGTAACCTTCAGTAAGAATTGCTCGCTGTTTACCTTGTTGACCACCGTTGTTGAGAAAGGCTTCAGCATTCTGAAAATTCTCGCAATCTACAGCTTTACCTAGTATTTGTCCTGGTGGTAGTTCAGCACCATCTTGAGCAATAACTAGCCCTATCTCCCCTGAGCGAATATTAATTACTGGGACATTGTGAACTTTAAACAACTCTGTATTAATGTAGTGAATTCCAGGAGGAAGAATTGCTAATTGGTTCCCTTGTTGACCGCCGTTTTTGATAAATGCTTCAGCGTCCTGAAAAGTGCCACATTCAACAACTTTACCAAAGTTCTGACCAAGTGGAAGTGGCTGACCATCCCTTGCTTCCACTAACCCTACTTCATTAACTCTAATTTTGATAAGTTCAACTGTCTTAATTTTGAAAAGTTCTGTATTAATTGCGTATTTGCCAGTAGTAATAATCTTTAACTGTTGTCCCCTATATCCCCCATTATTAATAAATCCTTGAGCGTCTTCAAAATTGTTGCATTCAACAGCATCACCAAAGGTTTTTCCAATCGGCAGTGGCTTGCCATCTTTCGCTTCTACTAAGCCAATTTCATAGTCATAAATGGAAGTTATTTTACTGATTTCAACAGAAAAAAGTTGAGTATTAATCCGATAAATACCATTTCTTAAAATGCCTAACTGCCTACCCCGTTGACCACCATTTTTGATAAAGGCACGACCATCTTGAAAGTCATCACATTCTTCGACAACTTTACCAAACATTTTACCTGTGGGAAGAGAAGCACCATCGTTGGCGGTTACTAATCCAATTTCATCTTTATCAATCTGTATAGCTTTTTCTTTGACAACTTTATAGGATAACGGAGAGTGAAAATGTCGTCCAGGACCAAGAGTATCAACCTGCCAACCCATTTCTCCATTAAGAGCAATTTGACGATTAGATGGTAAAGGACTACCAAACTTTTTATAAACAATTCCAACCTCATCTTGAGAGATGACATAAACGCCAGGTGCCCGATCAATTGCCATAACAACAACTCAGTTAATTAGTTAACTAATTAGTAAGCATTCAGCTATCAGCTATCAGCTATCAGCTTTTGAATAAGCGATGCAGCTTCGGAACAGGGGAGGCAGTGCGACCAAAGGGGGTTCCCCCCATGAGCAACTGCCGTGGTTTCCACGGGGCAAACAGCGGTGCTCGCACGTGACCCACACAGACCTAAAACCACTCGCGCTTGGGATCAAGACAACAAGTAAGCAAAAGTTTAATCTGAGTTATGTCACAGCGTCGAAGCCTGTGCCACAAACATTAAGCCTATGCCACAAAGCTGACGGCTGACGGCTGACTGCTGAATGCTTACACTAATTATTTAAAATAATACTCTTTCGCTACCTTAATCGTTATTATTTTAACGTGAGTTTGACGAACTGGACAAAGGCGAAAGAGGGAGCATGTCACCATAACAAAAGTACTAAATCTAGGGAATGGGGAATGGGGAATGGGGAATGGGGAATGGGGAATGGGGAATGGGTGATGGGTGATGGGTAATAGGGGGAGCAGGTCACAATAGCCGAATATTTTTACTTATTCTCAAGCCCCCTCATGGGTAATTGCTTGCTCTAATGGTAAATAGTTGATCTGTTCTGCAACTAATACCTGCTCACATCCAGCATTTTTGTGGTTTTGTCAAGTAGTTCATTTGTTCGCCAAATTTGACCTGCTCCCGATGCATCCGATGACAATAGCGATGCTTCAAAAAGTAGTATATAAGTTACGGAATTCTGTTGGGAAGCGAACGCATTCTGGGGGACTTCCGGTACATGGAAAAACCGACTTGAGGAGTTACACCCAAGCGACAAGGGAAGCGATTGACCTTGGCCTTTAGGCCACGCTACGCGAATGGTCACGCGAAGCGATGCTCGGTACGAGCCGCTACGCGAACGCATTCTGAGCCACTTCCGGTACGGGAAAAAACAGAATTTAGGAGTTAAGCAGGTGCACAAAATTAATTACACATTTTGCAAAACTCAAAGCCTTACGATGTAAGGGTTACAGAGATTCGTAGTAGGAAATTAATTTTGTTTAGGTGCTTATATCATGTCAGGATAATTACCCTTAATAAAAACCTGCCCCATCTCCCCATCTCCCCATCTCCCCATCTTCCCATCTCCCCATCTCCCCATCTCCCCATCTCCCCGCGCCCCCGCCCCTTAATTATGGGTAT
>NZ_JAAHIG010000494.1:0-5802 GCF_010692305.1 Moorena sp. SIO4G3
GTTCCATACCCACCTAGAATACCCAGCGTGTTGAGCCATCAAGGTTTTTTGTTTGTTATTCAGTTTTAACTTGGTCTTGAAGGCTCGTTGCATAAGTCGGGATGATTGATTTTTCCATCGGGCTAGTGTGCTGACGTTAACGCCATGATCCTGATCAGCTTTTGGTTGGTTTGAGGTACTTAGTCACCTAACTACAATTAACAACATACTGATAGTATCGTGTTGTACCTTAAATCGTCAACTAAGTTATTACTCTACGACTTGCAGGTAGAAATCCTGTTTTATGGTGCAGCAGATAGTATGCGTCGGCGAATTCTTGGTCCAATCAACCAAGGATTAAATGTCTTTGCTTCTGTACCACCTGACCAAATCAAGGTTTTAGACCTAGCTTGTGGGACGGGACGAACCCTAAAATTTCTTCGCGCTACCCTACCTAAAGCATCGTTATTTGGGGTTGACCTATCCCCCGCTTATCTACGCAAAGCCAACCAACTATTTTCAAAAAACCCTGAAGAATTGCCTCAACTCGTGCAGGCTAATGCCGAAAAGTTACCTTACCCAGATAATTATTTTCACGGCATAAGCAGTGTATTTCTCTTCCATGAATTACCACCAGCAGCTCGTCAGCGAGTAATTGAAGAATGTTTCCGAGTCACTAAACCAGGGGGAGTATTCACCATCTGTGATTCGATGCAACTATTGGATTCTCCTGAGTTTGAGGTATCGATGGAGAATTTTATGGCTATTTATCACGAGCCTTATTACAGAAGTTACATTACAGATAACTTAGTCGAACGTCTCGAAAAAGCTGGCTTTGAACAGGTTGAAACTAAAAATCACTTTGTTAGTAAATATTGGATTGCCCGCAAGCCGAAAACTAGATCTGATTGTTGAATGGGCACTTATGCTTAGAGATTAGTAAAAATAGCTGCTTCGGGATGCTTATGACCCAGACTATACTCCAGAAGTGGGGGAACTTTTCAGAGTTGCTTGCCCTTTGTAGGATCTAAAAAAACCCGAAGACTTGCCTGATCACCACCATCGACAGCTGTTAAAAAATTTAATGTAATCGGCTGGGTTCCGGTGTCATCCTAGAGAGTGGTGGAATTTTTGCCTCGGAGACCAAATGGACGTCAGTAGAAATGCTCAAGCATTCGATAGGACTGTTAGTGGATTACCTGAAGTTAGCCGGAGGTGCCGGTGCCACCGAGGCAAATACCTGTCTATCCCTGATTCATCCCGTAATTCAGTAACGCCTTGGAGTTTAGTCATTTCTATGTTGAATTGGAGAAGCAAACATGCTCAATCTGCATAAGAAGTACGAAGTTCAGAATGTTCAACAAAATCGTTCAGAACACGACTCTTTTACCTTGAAAAGGTACGAACAATTCTTCAGTTTTTTTCAGAAAGAAGCTGTAAATATTCTTGACGTAGGTTGCAATACGGGTAGAGGTGGATTACGTTTGAAGGAGTTGAACCCGAACCTGACATTATTTGGTCTTGATTGTGTACAAGAAAGATTAGATGTTTTGCCTGATTGCTATTCACAAAAAGTCTATGGTCTTTCAACAGACATACCTATGGAAGATCGATTTTTTGATGTAATTACTGCTGGTGAGTTTCTTGAACACCTGTATCCTGCCGATGTAGATCAAACATTATGTGAATTCCAAAGAGTCTTGAAGATTGGCGGAAGACTGTTGCTTACCACTCCAAATCCTAATTACATAAAAAATAAAATCATTGGAATGTCAGTATACGGTGTCAGCCATTTAACTCAGCATTTTCCAGAAGTTCTGCGATTGAGATTGCAAATGCATGGATTCTCAGGGGTTAAATTATATGGATCAGGTAAGGTATCCCAGTATTTAGGTTGGCATTTTCCGTTGATGTCAATCTATGGTAGCTATCTCGTTGTAGCAAATAAGTACTGAGCAGGCTAAGAGGTTGTCTGAGAAGTCTCATTTGCTACATCAAAGCCCCCGTTGGTCCCCCAATTTTGCGGTGCGACCCAAGGGCGATTTACTCGCCCATTGGAAAGCGCACCGGAAGGGACTTTTAGCCGCAAATTGATTCTTGTTCCCCCCAGAATTGGGGGGCTAGGGGGGCAAAATTCAGTATCAAAAAACTTGGGAGATATCCTCTAAGATTCCCGGGGTGCATCTCACTGTCAGCCATGCAAAGTGCGAGTGGGGGAAACCCCCTCAGGTCGGCCCATCCCTCGCTTTTGCAATTAGGCAAAAATTCCCGCGAAAATGCCCGCGCCCCCGCCCCACACTTCCCACACTTCCCCTTCTTTTTTACAAATATGAGATGCACCCTCCCACTCTCCCCCTAGTAGTCCTGATCGAAAATGTAGCCAAATTCCGAAAAATCACCCTTCTCGATTTCCAGCACCAAGAACCAAAATTGAAAATAAATAGTGAAAATAAATAGTACCCCCAAAGGGTACTGTCAATGTCCGACAGCTATAGAAAACTAGAATTATCAGTTCATCAGGTTGTTCAGGAATTGGGGTGAGGGAAACATGGCCAGTAATCAAGAACGTTCTTACGATGTCATTGGCTTTGGTGATGAAGTTCCAGGTATCTTAGCGCTGATCGCTGCAGGGAAAGAGTATCGCCGCCGGACAGGTAAGTATCCACGCATTCTGTTAATGTCCAAAGGTAGCAAACATGAAGGTGTTGGTGGTCATCTGGTCAGGGGAGGTCTTGCTTACCTTGATCGCTGCCAGATTCCTCGTAACCTGCGTAAATCCCTCAAGCTCGGCACCTTTGGCTCACCCCCTACCCTCTACAAAGAATTTTTACAGCGCTCAGGTGTTACCTTAATTGCTCTTGACCCCCGCAAAGCTGATGCCGCCCTCAAGAAAATGATGCAAGAAGCAGGTGTGGCTCTGATCCGGGAAGTCAAGATTGCATCAGTGATTAAAAACGGTCCAAAGCTAGCTGGCATCAAGTTAGCCAGAGGCGAAACCTATTTTGCCAAGCAATTTATCGATTCCACAGTCAATGGAGAATTAGCCCAAGCGGCTGGAGTTAGGAAACTAAAAGGATTTAACACCTTTGGCTTGCCCGAATCTGAACTACCAGTCACTCTAGTATTTGAAACTGAGGGACTCAGTATCAGAAGACTAAAGCAGGTAGAGTATGCCTATCTCAAGCGCTTCGCTAATCCTGCTGATCAAGAAGCTCAACGGTGGTTAAAGCAAGCTGCTGGGTCTGATGCTCAGTTTGCTGAACGACTCAGGAAGAATATGAGAGACCCCAGGGGTAATCTGAAAACCATGTGGGTGGGTAAGGATTACATCGACATTCGCTCCCCAGCCCTATCCGTAGCGTACCACTCCTTTAGAGGTAAGACCTTCTCTCTAGCAAAAAGTGGTGTCATCCTCGATGAAGGCAATGTGGCAATTCTTCCAGGGGGTAGGCTTTCCTGGAATGCTCTCCTCTGTAAGGTCAATGGCACTGAAGCAGAGGAATTAGCTCAAGGAGGTGCTAAACCCTCTGCTAAGATTCTCGAAGAGATGAATTTCGTTGAAACTTGGCTCAAGAGTATCGGAGCGAAAGCCGTTAAGCCAGCATCTGAGCTTTATATCCGCCATGCAGGGAATATTACTGGTGTGGTAGACCCTCTCTATGGATCCCAAATGCTATTAGGTGGCACACCCAATTGGTCCGCTTTGGGAACCTTTGGCTATCATTTTGATGTGCGCGGGGGTATCGAAGGTCTTGGTAACAGAGCCTCTGAGAACGGGTTTAAAAGTGTAAGTTTTAGTAAGCCAATTTTCAACATTGGCATCCAGCATGCCCAAATTAAGGCAGTTCCTAATTTAGGCGTTGTCAGTCCTGGTTCTGGGTTTCAAGGGTTTGCTTCATCCGCTGGTAGAATTGTCGAATTCAATGCTGGTGTTGGTCAGGCATTGGGTATAGCTGCCATTACCGCCCTTCTTTCTGGCAGAAATTTAAGTAATGTATCCAACTCTGAGGTCAGAAAAGTACTTTTAAAAACTAAGCAACTTCCTCGCGTCTATGGATATGCTAATAATAATGAAGCTAGGAAATTGAAGAATTTCGAGTCTTTATTAGTGCTGGTTTGAGAGACTTTTGATAAAGTAAATGTTAAGAAAGTAATTATTCGCTGACTATTGCTCGATTTATGTTCTAGGGTTGATCATAGCTATGATCAACCCTAGAAAACACTTCTGAGTGGGTGAAAATTTGCCTGCAAGCTTTGTGTGGTAAGGGGATGTACTGAATTTTTTAGTTGTCTCTTCGCCAGAGTGTTTTACTGATAAGCAGTCTAACAATTAAGTGAACGTGAGTCTGGTTAATTTCTGATTAAATGAATCTTGAAAACTTATCTTTTTCAGAAAAGACATTCCTAGTAACAGGTGCAGGAACGGGAATCGGTTCCTCGATTGCCGATCGCCTGATCACCTTAGGAGCAAAAGTTATCCTGCACTGCAATGCCCACATCGACTCAGCCAAGGAACTGGCATCCAAGGCAAACACTGATTGTGTTGTAATTCAAAAAGATTTATCCCAGCCCCAAGCAGGACAAGAATTAGTGGAGGAAATTCTTAATCTGGGATATGCCATTGATGGTGTTGTGAATAATGCCGCCATCATGACCGAACTCAGCTTGGATGATAATCCCTTACTCTGGGAAGAGAAATGGATCGAAACTCTTCAGGTTAACTTGATTGCTGTTAGTTCCATCACCCGACGGGCGATAGAACACTTTAAGTCCAAGGGAGGAGGAATTATTGTTAACATCTCTAGTCGTGCAGCTCATCGTGGTGACACCCCAGAGTATATACACTATGCAGCCTCCAAAGCAGCACTGAGTAATTTAACCAAAAGTATTGCTCGAAATTTTGCTGCTGATGGCATACTAGCCTATTCTATTTGTCCCGGCTTTGTTGATACCGAAATGGCTGCGGAATTTAGCCAAAACTATCCTCTCTCTGAGATTGTATCAGGTATTCCCCTACAGCGAATCGCCCAGCCAGAGGAAATTGCTGCCATGGTGGTTTTCCTCTTGTCCGGACAAGTCCCCTCGGCAACTGGAACCAACATTGATATTAATGGAGCCTCATACGTTCGCGCTTAGCGCAGCAGAGAAGTGGTGTTAGGTTTTAGGTGTTAGGTTTTAGGTGTTAGGTTTTAGGTTTGAGGTAAAACGCTAATTATTCGGATAGCCTAATTTTTCTTCTTCTCCTTTAGTTTTTCCATCAGACTGTTGAGCATTCTTCCTATTTCGTCGCTTAACTCTAAAACGGGCTGTAACTCAGAGTTTTTAAGATAAGATAATCTGCCAGTAATTAGCAAATGTGTTTCCAATTCTTTGAGAGAACCATTAGCTATGGAGAGATGGTCAACAACTCACCGCTAAGTCCTTCAGACTATAGCGGGAGCTTGTAAAAAGCTCATAGTTGACCAGACTAAGCTCTAAGCGAGCTACGTTATCTAGCTCATGACACCTACAAATGCGTGCCAGTTTGTAGCAACTGTCGTACAGCTTTAAACAGGTGTAGCGAGTTAAGCCAGTGAGCTGTACCGAACAAAGCTAGATAACATTGTCTAGGCAAACTTTACCCACATTGTGGAGTGTTCAAAGTAATGCGAGTTTTCGTTCTAGATCAAAATAAGAAACCACTGGATCCATGCCACCCGGCACGAGCAAGAGAGCTATTGAACATGGGAAGGGCTAAAGTATTTAAACGGTACCCATTTACAATTGTATTAAAAGACAGGATTTTAGAAAAATCTGTCACTCATTCACATCGTTTAAAGATAG
>NZ_JAAHIG010000495.1:0-5789 GCF_010692305.1 Moorena sp. SIO4G3
AAAAAGCCTATCGTGGTGGATTCCTATCTGGTTACGCTAATGGCAACTTCGGACAAGCCGATAATGTTAAGCGAGCGGATGTAATTGTTTCCTTAGTAAATGGTTTGGGTTTAAAAGAATCGGATCCCAATGCTTTAGATCTCTATGATGACAAAGGAGATATTCCCAGCTATGCCACAGATCAAGTAATAACCGCTACTAAAAAACTGATTGTGGTCAATTCCCCTGACCAGAGGAAACTCAATCCCGTGGGTGAGGCCACTCGTGGTGAGGTAGCTGCGATGGTTTATCAGGCTTTGCTGGATCAGGGCACACTAACTGCTGCTGTGAATAGTGAGTACATTGTGGTTGGTTGATTTATGGTTTGGACTTGACCAGAGTTATATCAACTAAATCTTTTTGAAAACATCGGTAGCCTGCTGAGTGCAGGCTTTTTTTTGTATAGCGCCATAATTGTCAGTGATTGACCTACGGTCACGCTACGCGAACAGCTATCAGCGTGACCCTAATCCCTAATACCTAATACCTTTAATGGGCGTTATTGGTATTTAAAATTAAGCTCTAATTTCTCTTAAAATTCACTTTTTATTATGTTTTTATGAATGATAAAAATAACAGGAAGTGAAGGATGTAACTGATAGTTATAACCTTCGCAAGTTAATTGATGCCTTATGACCCACGATGTAAATTTACAGTGTCTATGGTGGGGTACAACTACTGTGGGTATCCTATATTTGTTTTTGTGTGGTACACATAAGATATGGGATTTCGGAGATGCGATTGCTTTTTCAAATGTTCAGGATTTAAAATCTCAAAAGTGCCGGGCGTAAACCTTTTACCTCATATGTCTTTCCGACCGGCGGGAGATCACAAAAGGTGTATTTCTCATAGTCCGCAATGGTTTTTTGATTAAGTTGTCTTATCTTGTTTAAAAACTCTGGTGGCTAGCGCTACCGGGGGCTTTAAGAGTTTTGTTTCATCCAAAATTGGGGGGGGCGACTGGGATTGAAATCATATCCTAAATCAGCTATCCCATAAGAAATACCACGATATTTTAGTAGGTTTACTTTGCGTTGACCTGTTACGCTGAAACTCTATCCGTACCTAAAACTGTTGAACGAGCTTGGAGTACTTCCAAAACCGGACGGAAGGATTCAATATATCAGCAAGCTCATACTCTGGTAACGCAACTAGTGAAATCAGAAGCAGCCTGATGGTAGCTTGGGTTCAAATTATAAAAGCTAAAATCCGCCTCTAAGAGGTGGGTTTTTAAAAAAATTTAGAAGTACCGCAATTTGAAGTAGGTACACCTAAAAGACATCTCTATAAAATCGGTTTTGACCCAGACATTACAAGGGTTTGAAGTTAATTTTTGGAGATGTCTTTTGGATGAGTTTTTTTAGGAAGTTCCTAAACTCAGAGAGTGGGTCAAGTAAACAATACGACTTGTCACCCAGTTACACAAAGTCATTAGCTGTCAGTAAACCATTAGAATCAACATAAGCAATATCATTTGCACCTAAGCTAATGCGAGTACCTTTGACAATATTAACACCAGCTCTTATACCTGTGAATGAATTTAAGCTGTAATTGGACAATGACCCTGAAATTTGGATTTTGTCTGAGTTATTTCCGCCGAAGAAACTTCGGTCGAAATTGTCAATAACAGCAAAATCTTCCCCATTACCGTTGTAATAAACAGAGGTACTATCACCCAGAATAATCAAGTCACGGGCAGAATCATTACCAGGGTTTAGGATATCAATTTCACCAGTACCGTCCAGAACACTATTAGTACCGTTAAGGGTATCTGAACCCACACCTCCAACTAGGGTATCGTTACCACGATCACCAATGAGGAAGTCGTTACCACTATCACCAATTAGACTGTCATTACCAGCATTACCAAACAAGGAGTCATTACCTGAAAACCCCCTAAGGAAGTTGTTTGAATTGCCACCACGAATGATATTGTTGAGGTTATTACCTTGGCCGATAGCACTATTAGTCAATGTCAAGTTTTCTAGGTTGTCTCCTAGGGTGAAGTTGATAGAGGAGAATACTGTATCAGTACCCTGATTACGGAATTCGTTGACCACATCCCTCACGTTGTCAACCACATAGATGTCATTGCCCGTGCCACCAAACATCAGGTCATTGCCTGAACCTGCATTCAAATTGTCGTTGCCAGTACCTCCAAAAAGGGTGTCATTGCCTGAACCTGCAATGAATTGGTCGTCACCTGGACCTCCAGAGAGGTTGTCGTTACCTGTTCCACCATTCAATAAGTCGTTTCCTGCTCCACCATTCAATAAGTCGTCGCCAAATTCACCAAGCAGGTTGTCATTACCAGCATTTCCAAACAAGAAATCATCACCTGAAAACCCCCTAAGGAAGTTGTTTAAATTGTTACCACGGATGACGTTGTTGAGGTTATTACCGAAGCCAAATAAAGCATTACCAGTCAGGGTCAAGTTTTCCAGGTTGGCTCCTAGGGTAAAGTTGATGGAGGATAAGACTGTATCAGTACCCTGATTACGGAATTCGGTGACCACATCCCTCACGTTGTCAACTACATAGATGTCATCGCCCGTACCACCAGACATCTGGTCATTGCCTGTACCACCATTCAAATTGTCGTTGCCAGTACTTCCTAAAAGGATGTCATTGCCTGAACCTCCAATGAAGTTGTCGTCGCCTGGACCTCCAATGAGGTTGTCGTTTCCTGTACCACCATTCAAATTGTCGTTGCCTCTTCCACCATTCAATAAGTCGTTACCACTATCACCAATTAGGTTGTCATTACCAGCATTCCCAAACAAGGAGTCATTACCTGAAAACCCCCTAAGGAAATTGTTTAAATTGTTACCACGGATGACGTTGTTGAGGTTGTTACCGGAGCCAAATAAAGCATTACCAGTCAGGGTCAAGTTTTCTATTTCATAAGGGATGGTTCCTAGGTTAAAGCTGATGGAGGATGAGACTGTATCTATACCCTGATTCCTGTTTTCGGCAACCCTATCCCCTACGTTGTCAACCACAAAGATATCATCGCCCGGACCACCAAACATTATGTCGCGGCCAGTACCACCATTCAATAAGTCATTGCCAGCGCGACCAGTCAGGATATCGTGGCCACCTCTACCGAAGATAGTATCGTTATTAGGGGTTCCAACAATCGAGTTGGCTAAGTTATTACCAATGATCTCTGCCAAGTCATTTACTCCTTATTGATTACAATTGTTATGCTCAGGGAGATTCACCCTATTTGTCTAAGGTGTCTATATTTCTAGAATACCTCTCGGATCAGAGTCTAATGTCTCAGTTTTTGTCTCAGTTTTTAATGAAATTAATCCTATTCAGAAGCGCTACATAGCATAAGTTGGAATAATAGTTGTCTCAGTTTTAGTCTCAGTTGTCTCAGTTTGGCCTTATATCTTCATTCTTTAAAAAGGTCAAACCTATATTTGGGGCACCCAAGTATCGGGTGTGTATTTTCAACAGTTAACGTAGATAGATATACCTCACTAACTTGAAACAAACTCCCCAACCTAAAACTGAGCGTGGAGCCGCCAGAGGTGGCTCGCGAGCGCAGCGAGGTTCTTCTCTCCACCCGACCCAGTAACCAGGGGGCATAGCCGAAATATTGGGACTTTAGCAAAATTCAAGCCCAAATATAGCCCAAACTAGCTTTATACTTGACAAATACGTCCTGATTTTCCTGGAGCCAACGGACATGCGCGGCAAGACATGGCACTACGAAAAGCTTCTAAAGTCTCAGTAAATGTCTTTAACGGTTTGGAACGCCCATGGGTGCATCTCAATGCATGCAATTAGGTAAAAATTCGGGCAAAAATTCCCACACTTCCCACACTTCCCACTGAGTGCATGGGATGTTTTGTAAGACTCAAGTTAAAAATTGTCCGTTGAGGTAAGCGCACCGATGCTTGAGTACTTGAGGGACGTTCCTTTCGTCCCACTGAGCCCCTGAGATTTTGGCGTAATGCTAGAGAAGCTTTCACGAAGTGCCAACGTCACTGAAATCCTTTGACAACGGGAGTTTCCTCGGCTTCCTCTCTAACAACTTCAGGAAGCTACCTACCTGTTTGAGTTGTTCTGGAAACGTAAGTATAGCGACCGGGGAATCAGAAAGATTTTGGCAAAGTATGCAGAAGAGGCGGGACTCAGTAAGCCCATTTCACCCCATCAGTTGAAAAACAAGGGATTGATGATGCCTTAATCCAACCCTATTCCGGGCATTCTTCTCGATAGTCATTGGAAGTGTAGTCAATACTGAGTATAGGGTTCGCTCAAGCGTCTTTATGACTAAATGATGGTGAAGTGCCTTGAAGGGGGATTATCGGAGTTATCCTCAACTAAGGATGACAGGAATATCTCCTTTTATAGACCCACAATTGCTATAGGTTCAACTTTTGTTGTTATAACAGGAAGATTCTCAAAATCCTCCAACATCATTCCTTTGCAGCCGGTAAATACAAAAGGATTGGGGTCTTTGATTTCTATGGGGAAAGAGGGCTCTATTACAATTGGCTCAACAACTTAATATTCATGGTTAAAACCTCCGGAAATTAACTAAATAAATCGGTTGCAACTCAAGTAGTATGGAAAAAAATGCCAATTATTAGCAGCCAGATTGGCGAAAGGTTTTAACTTCGCGCCAATCTGGCCATACAGCTAAATGTTAGGAGTTAATATAGTAGCTATAGTGCTTCTCACACCAATCAAACTTAAGGTAAGCATTCAGCTATCAGCTATCAGCTATCAGCTTAAGCGCTACAGATGGTGCTACTTGAGGTGCTATCAGCTATCAGCTATCAGCCTATGCGCTATGCGCTATGCGCACCCTAGGCGAACAGCTTTTGAAGAAAATAGCTGACGGCTGAATGCTTACAACTTAAGGGCGCACGATTTGCGCCTTAACCCTTTTGATTAGGTCATTTATAACCACTTTATACGGTTATTATTACGAAATTACTTAACCTAATAAAAGAGTAAATAGAGAAATTTTAATCAGTGTTATAATTTAGGTTTTTTTGCTTGAAAAAGTTAGCGATCACGTCGGGTGGCAAAGGGAGCATGTCACTTATGCAGAACATTTGTACTCAAGCTATAGCCCCCTCATGTGTTTTAGCTTGCTGTGATAGTATATAGTTCATCTGTTCTACAATTTTGACCTGCTCCCTATACCCAACAGTACGGTCAGTTTATCTTTTGTTTCCCTAATGTCACAAACAGTAGATTCAATAAACCAAATACTAGAAAATCAAACAATAATATATGCAATGATAGCCCCTATTTGAATAGCAGGTATTTATTCTGGAGTGACTTGCCTTGTCATTGTTAATGATTTTGGTTAATGATTTTGAAAGAACCTATCAGCTCTAACTTTGATAATCAATTAGGTGATTAGCTGATCCCAGAAATAATTATGCTCTAATTCTCCCTACCTCCTTGGGTGCATCTCATTTTTGCTGTTTGACACCGTGGGTGGAATGGGCATCTTGCCCGTTACAATTTTCGGGCGGGCTGTCCTAAAACTGGCTAGGATGCCGAAAATGAGGGCTCCCCTAACGCACCACTAGCCAGATTTTCGGCGTTGCTGATTATGGGTATGATTTTGCCCCCCTAGCCCCCCAATTTTGGGCAGGGCTGTTTCTTGCGTCCGACTAAAACGTCATTTGTGGGGAGGTGGGGAGATAGGGAGATAGGGAGATAGGGGGGATTAAAGCTAATAAAAAGTTATTTTTAACCTGAAAAAAAACCTCTCC
>NZ_JAAHIG010000496.1:0-5772 GCF_010692305.1 Moorena sp. SIO4G3
ATTGTGCGTTTGGTTAATTGGTGGCTCGGAGTTCCATTTGCAGCTACCCGATGTTCTCGTTTTGCTGCTCTTGCGCCGACCGGTTGACATATGTGTAAACAAATATTAATTTGGCCAGCGGTATCAATTCTGGGGGGAATTAGCGGATGCTTCGCTTTTTGACAGATGGGGATTTAGGGGGCTTTGATCTAGCAAACGAGACTTCTCAGACAACCTCTGACGAAGGAAAATAGGAGGAAAACCTAGTTTTCGTAATAAATCGTAATATATTTGAGATCCAATGGGATAATGTTCAGTAATACTATTGTATCAGGATAAAAAACCCCGCAATGGTAACAAAAACCGTGTGAGATTTTATGATAACCATGGTACAGGGGTAAAACGAACCCGACGGGAAAAAGTAAGGAAAAAACAATACATATGGGTCATTTACGATCTTTAGTGGTTCTACTGGTAATAGTGCTAATGCTCACCATGGGAATCGAAAGGAAAGCATGGGCAATCGATAAGGAATATATCTGCGATTTTGGCTCAACCTATTATGCTTGTGGTCCGATGGTTCTTAGTGATGATAAAGTGTTACTTAAAAATCGGGTCCATGGCAGAGTCAAGGTGATCATAATAGCCAAAGAAAGTAGCCAAGTAGAGGTGTGGAAGGAAGGTGAAAGTTACCTGACGGGGTGACATGAAAGCTATAATGTAGAAAGAATAAGCGTTCGAGCTCTTAGCCCTCGTAAATAATACTCCAGTTTATTGCGATTTAACCTCATTAACTCCTGAACCAAATCCCAACACGACTCCATAAAACTCACCCAATTTTGGCCATATAAGCCGATGTAAAAGCTGCTATGTCTCCTTTCTATACGTCCAGACTCTTTAACTCGACCAACATATTTTTGTACACCTTTATTTTTTATTTCTTGCCCTTTAAAAGTCGCCCAACTATAGGCGATTGCTACAATTAAAATTAAAGAGGTTAACCGATGACCATAAAGATTAGTATCCTCGCGCGTTGTAGCCACCACTTTTAAAATCTCTAAACATTTCTTCTATATTAAAACGTTTTTTGTAAGTCAGGATTACATCTTGAAGACGAGTTAAGTTTGTTAAAATAAACCAGCCCTCTTCTGGAGACCAGCCGTGGAACTTTCGTTTCCATTTACACGCTATATTAAACCCACAGATTTTCTGAGTCTTTGTTACTTTTACGCCTTGAAGGAACAAAGATAAGCCTGGTTTTAATCCTAAAGCTTTTAAGTCTCTCCAAACATCCTTTTCTACTTCAACAAATTCATCTTTTCTTAATCTCAAGCAAAACTGTACAGACCTCTTTCTTAGCCAGTCGGCTAACTTAACAGAACAAAATTCTCTATCTCCCAATATGAGCGGTTGATAAGTTTTAAATAAGCGATGCAGCGCGGTCTTGGGGGTTCCCCCCATGAGCGACTGCATCAAGACAGGGTAAAACTTTTTCGAATATTTCGGTTTGTTCCGTCAAGTTACTTGAACCTAATTTAGGTAACAATTCCCAATATACAGGTATAGATCTGTTGTCATAAACGATGCTCACCATTATTAAATTTATCCGTGCCCAACTGGTTCTATCAATAACTAAATATAAAACTTGGTTAAAATTAAAATTTTGAGTTAACCAACTAGTGAGAATGGGAAACCACAGGTTTTCAACTTTAAGTATTGGTAAGGAGAGAAATCTTTGTAATTTTTTCCGTCTACTCTCAAATAAAATTGGTAGAGGTAAAGCAGTCGCTAATTTTTCTAAGCTTACTTCTTTGAGATTTTGTAGAAGATTAATTAAAAGAGACAAAAGCAAGTATTCAGAACGTACTAGTTGATTTTCTAAGTGTGTTTGGTACAATGAGGGGATCATTTTCAGCTTTATTGGTCTTATTGAGAATTGCTGACCTATCTTTTTTTTACCATAATTTCGTCAAATTCTTATCCCACATGGGTTTTGGGGCGCTTGTCGCCCCCCCAGCCATGATCGGCACTGTATTGTCTTTTTAAACATAAAATATCGCATACATTTTATCCGCTTCCACACCGGTTTAACAGTATTTTACTTCCTTGGTTAACCGGCAGTATCCCTCCGTATTCACTACTAGTTCTTGCCCTTGGGCTAAATCCCCTAGGCCAAGCAGACCGAACGCTAGTATTACCACCACACACAGGGTTTTGATTAATTGACGTAAGTTACACTTTTTGTTGTTCATCTGAGGTTAGTTGTTTTTTAAAGTCCACAATGAAGGTTGTTAATATTAGTATATAGTTCGAATCCACACTCCGGAACAATTGCTGGGGTATGTGACTAAAGTTTCTTTCCCGCCTCTCGTGGGTCCATTTATAAAACCTTTATTAGGTCTGGATCATTTAACCCCGAATTTATTTTAACCCTGTGCCAGGATTTATCCACATGCTCAGGTGGCCTGTCGGTGACCTTGGCGGCACAACCAGGAAGGGAACTGGAACTTACCCAATTCCGTCCATGTGATAATCGGTTATACCTCGTGCTTTTCAGGCCGACCCCCTCGGCCACTATATATTCATCTTCAAGCCTCCTGCCGAACCGCTTAGTGGGGACTTCATTTATCACCGTGGGAGAGGAATTAACATGTATTCTCCTTAGTACCGTGCCCTGAACAGTGTTCAAGGACGTTGCCTACCCACTGTATTATGCTGTTTGATTAACAAAGTATCAAACAGTCCTCATCTGCATTGATTATTACACGCTCAGGTTTTCTGTTCGCCTTTCCCAAAGAACTAGGCCTGCTGCGATATTTTTTTATTATTGACCTAATTGGAATTTTGAGGTTGCGTACGCAAAAGTCAAAACATCAATGCCAAAGCGACGACGAAGCAGGAGGCTTTGGGTCTGGCTGGTAATTTTGGCCGCAATGTGGACACATTAACATACAATACTCTTGTTGAGATTACGTTCCGGGTTACGTCCAGTATTCTGAATTTCGTGAAAAACCCCCTCAACACGCTGGCGGATGCCACCGATAAAACGGTTGAATTCAGGAGAATACTGTTGATGTTGATTAACTCTCCCATTGAGTGTGGATTTATTGATGGCCTCTGGTGAGTTAAGTCAATTGCGGCAAGTTGCGTTTGTTTTTTTCGGGGGTTCAACCGCAAGGCCAGGACTACTGGAGCTTTATTTGGGATTTCACCCTTAATGGTGAATCGGTTAGGTTTATTACACTGAACAAGTCTCGTACGTAGTATGTCAATTTCTCGGTTCCTTCGGGCTTTAGTAAATATACCACTTGTTCTAGTCCTTGATGATCTTCCTCCGACGCTACGAATTTCGCCTGCTTGTACCCGGTGTTTATGACAAATACATCAATTCTCGCGTGCTCCGGCCAATCTTGATTAGACACTATTACACCGGTATTCTTCGTGAGTTCGTTCTCACATTCTATAATTGGGTCTGGTCCGAGCGGGTCTATGGTTTCGATAAAACAATATTCGTACCTGACATCTATTTGTTTGGCCATCGCTGGCTTACAGTACATCCCTAAGGCAAGACAGCCTAAAAGTACCAATATTCCCAGCCTTAAAATCCCTGTTTTATTCATTTCTTTCTCATCTTCACCATTTCATTGGCCTTTTATCCACCGTCAAGGAGTCAGTTATACCCCCAACCCCGGATAAATTGGCTTTACTCGACGATGATACCACATCGCTCTCCCTCCGCTTGGGGTGTTTTTGGCTTCGTCTCCTGACTACACTCCGCTCCCCTTGGGTAGCCGGTGGTCCTTTGCCATACTTCATTATGTGGTTTGTGTTCCGCTCCGTAACCTTTATTCACGACTCGAAGAGTGAATGCGCCACCCCCATCAGGAGTCTTACCTGTCGTTTTATTATATTTCTCACACTCATACCCAACCATTGCATCATACGCGCACCCTGTATTCTTGGGTTTTGGTGGTTTATGGTCCAAAGATTAATTTTTTTTCTCGCCCGGCGAAAATTATTTATTGGTGGGTCTATATGCTTTTAAACCCTATACGTGATTGTCGATTGAATGCTCCACTTGTATATTACACGCTTATGTTATACCACTAGAACTCCCGTATTGAAGTATCACTTTAAATATTTGATCAATTTTGTTAAGTACTGTGGGTGGTGCTGTTGTTGCCTTAAGTGGTTCACTGCCTGCTCCCGGCCATGGGGCGGCCTTAGAAACCGCTCGTGATTCTAACAGTGATATTGTTTTGAATTATTTTGATAGCTCATTAGCCTATTTGTTTCTTTACTGCGCATTGCTTTCTTTTAGCTTAATCTTATGTTGTTATTGCCGATATTTATTGATGATTAGAGATTACTTCTGACGCCAATAGCCTCTTGTTGGCAAATTTATGTTGCGGAGCATAGTTCAAAACATCACCCACCGACCCTGTTCTAGTCCCTGGTTTAATCTTAGCAAACTTACGTTCAAAGGATACCCATTCATTGTGCCATTGGTCAATTTTGGTTTGGGCACCATTGAAAGCGGCACATCTCGTGAGAACAAACATCT
This sequence comes from Moorena sp. SIO4G3, assembly GCF_010692305.1. Taxonomy (NCBI): domain Bacteria; kingdom Bacillati; phylum Cyanobacteriota; class Cyanophyceae; order Coleofasciculales; family Coleofasciculaceae; genus Moorena; species Moorena sp. SIO4G3. Next base: position 4,544 of record NZ_JAAHIG010000496.1, read on the forward strand.
TGTGCGATTGGCCGTAGGCCACGCCAAAGGCGATCGCTATTGCCCTATTGATATATCCTGCCCTCGGTAATTTGACTTTTATTTTTTAACCCTTTAACCCGTCGATTACACCGTAACTGAGTGCGGGGTCCACGTTGTTTAATCTGGGCTTTTTGTCGCTTTGTGCGAACCAACTCCTCAAATATATTTATCTCTTATGGCTTGCTATAATCCCTCAATATACTCCTCACCGTTACGAGCATCGTCTATGGCTGTAAACACCACATCACCGCTTACGCTGTACGTAGCATATGTCCATTTCGGGGTGTACAAATATTCCTTTTCTTCTCCACGGCTGAGATCATAAACAACAGATTCAATACTGTCATCTTCAAACATAACCTCAACATGGGATGGTTCTTTGGCCATTTGGATCACCTTTCCACGCTTCTTGGTTCCGATTAATCATTAACTGGCGGTCATAACTAAGAACAATCGGAGGACAAGGATTATATGACGAAAATTCGCAGATATATTCCTTATCGATTGCCCATGCTTTGCTTTCGATTCCCATCGTGAGCATTAGCACTATTACCAGTAGAACCACTAAAGATCGTAAATGACCCATATTTATTTTTTTATCCTTACTTTTTCCCGTCGGGTTCTTTTTACCCCTGCACCATGGTGATCATAAAATCTCACACCGTTTTTGTCACCATTGCGGGGTTTTTTATCCTGATACAATAGTATTACTGATCGATATCCCATTGTATCTCAAATATATTACGATTTATTACGAAAACTAGGTTTTCCTCCTATTTTCCTTCGTCAGAGGTTGTCTGAGAAGTCTCATTTGCTAGATCAAAGCCCCCTAAATCCCCATCTGTCAAAAAGCGAAGCATCCGCTAATTCCCCCCAGAATTGGGGGGTTAGGGGGGCGGGGGACTAATAGAAGCAAATTGACTCTTGTTCCCCCCAAAGTTGGGGGGCTAGGGAGTGTCTTCAAACTCGGAGATCCCCCTAAATCCCCCTTAAAAAAGGGGGACTTTGAGTATGGCTCCCCCCTTTTTTTAAGGGGGGCTGGGGGGGATCATAATCTTGCGGAAAACTTTGAAAACACGCCCTAGGGGGGCAAAATTCAGTATAAAAAAACTTTTCAGATATCCTCTCAGCTCGATTCCATAACTGGGTCTGGATCAAGGTCTATAGATTGAAACATTCATTCCTTGTTGACGTAGTTGGTTAGCAAA
>NZ_JAAHIG010000497.1:0-5737 GCF_010692305.1 Moorena sp. SIO4G3
CAGTTGCTCGTAATTTTGCGCTGAATATCTATCGCTCCAATGGCTTCTCCAATATGGCTCAAGCACAGCGATACTGCCAATTTGGACTAGACACACTCAAGCGCATTTTTAGAATGAAATAGCCCTGCTGCTTGAGGTGGTGAGCTAAAAAGTTGGCAAGATTCCTAACTGAAGAGTTAATAGCACCTAAAGGAGTGTTAATTTCATGAGCAACTCCAGCCACTAGTTGTCCGAGAGCAGCCATTTTTTCAGATTGGATCAACTCGTCTTGAGTAGCTTGCAGCTGTTGCAGGGTTTCGTTGAGTTCTGCTTCCACTTCCATGCGCTGTTTGATTTCTTTTTTCAGACGTTGATTCTGCTCCTCCAATGTCTTAGTTTGGTCTTCAAGGGTTTTGGTCAAGGAACGCAGTTGTAAATGTACCTTGACTCTTGCTAACACTTCCTGTGACTGAATCGGTTTAGTAAGATAATCGACTCCCCCAAGCTCAAATCCTTTCACCTTATCCTCTATACCGGATAAAGCCGTCATAAAAATTACAGGAATATCTTTGGTTTCGTCATCCCCTTTCAAACGGCGGCAGGTTTCAAAGCCATCCATCCCTGGCATCAACACATCCAGCAAAATAATATCTGGATGGGCGTATTTAGCTCGCTTCAAGCCACTCTCACCATTGCGGGCTACCAAAATCGTCAAACCAGCATCTTCCAAATAATCAACAGCTACTCCTAAATTGGTAGGATTATCATCAATCACCAAAATAGTGAAGTTGCTTAAGTCAAGATCAGGGATATTCGTCGTGCTGACACTCATTGCTCTTTTTCCCAGTGCAGATAGTTTTCCACTAAAGCCACAATCTCATCTTCCTAAAACCCTCGCGCTAAATCTTTGAGTTGATTGGTAATAAGGAATATAGTCATCCAGTTCATCCAGATAGATAGCTGTGTCACGAATTTTCCTGATCAAAAATCCCAGGTAGTGTGCGAATCACGCCTATGGGCGACCGGGGAAGAAAAACCAGCTGGGGTATTTATTCCCCTGAAGCTACTTATGATGTGGATCTTCAATGGTATTACTTCCCAATCTTCCCCATCCTTTTGTTGAGATCTCTATTTTCCCCAGTAATTCACCAATCTGGCAAAGTTTCAGGTCAATAGCGATGATAGTATGTCTGGATTTGGGGATTAAGCCAAGTCTACGCTAGATTAGCCCTACACCTAGTAATAATACCTACTAATAATATCTTTGCCGTTTAGATCGTCAATTGTAAATAGCGATGCAACGCCGACCTGCGGGGGTTTCTCCCACTCGCTATTGCATCAAGACAGTGATGGGGAGATGGGAAGATAGGGAGAGGGTCAATTGAAGCAAATGATTGAGGTAAATGTTAAGTTGTCAAAAATTTTAATGCTACCAGATGATATAAGAGAAGCGTGGGATTCCCATCTATTTTTGATGGGTTTGCTACTCTGGAGTTATGGCCTGTAATCTTACACAGAAACCCACTGACCATTGACGAATGACCAGTAACTATGTCACCAGCAAAAAACAGAACCTTTAGTCTCGACTTTGAAAAGCCACTGGTTGAACTGGAAAAACGAATTAAGCAAATTCGGGAACTCGCAGAGGAAAACAATGTCGATGTTTCTGACCAAATCCGCCAACTGGAGACAAGAGCAATCCAACTGCGTCAGGAAATTTTCAATAGTTTATCACCAGGGCAACGGCTACAGCTAGCCCGTCACCCTAGGCGTCCAAGTACCCTCGATTATATTCAGGCAATTACTGATGAGTGGTTTGAGTTGCATGGCGATCGCGGTGGTTATGATGACCCAGCCCTAGTAGGGGGGATTGGCTCTTTGGCGGGTCGTGCTGTGGTAATATTAGGACATCAAAAAGGTCGTGATACTAAAGATAATGTAGCTCGCAACTTCGGGATGGCTTCCCCTGGGGGCTACCGTAAAGCGATGCGGCTGATGGAACACGCTAATCGCTTTGATATGCCAATTTTGACCTTTATTGATACCCCTGGTGCTTGGGCTGGTGTAAAGGCGGAAGAACTCGGACAAGGAGAAGCGATCGCTTATAACCTCCGAGAAATGTTTCGTCTGGATGTCCCCATTATGTGTACAGTCATTGGTGAAGGAGGTTCCGGCGGTGCTTTGGGAATTGGTGTTGGTGATCGGGTTTTGATGTTTGAAAACGCTGTCTACACCGTAGCTAGCCCAGAAGCTTGTGCCGCCATCCTTTGGAAAGATGCTAGCCAAGGACAGCAGGCAGCAGCAGCGTTAAAGATTACCGCTTGGGACCTCAAAGAATTAGGGATTATTGACAAAGTTTTATCGGAACCCATAGGAGGAGCTCATGGGGATCCCTTGGCAACCGCCTCTATCCTCAAAGAGGCTCTATTGGAAAACCTGGCAGAACTAACTCAATTAACCCCTCAACAGCGCCGGGATTTGCGCTATCAGAAGTTCCGAAATATGGGGATTTTTCTAGAAAGTTAGTCTTGAAGGAGTTAACAGGTAAATGGGTCAGAGGTCTATCTGTCAAGTCGCCAAGGCGTTGCTGGTGAACTGTTGCTGAACTAAGGACTGATCTCAAGTGGACTAATCTCAAGTATAGTTAGGTTCGCCTGCCAATTACGGCTACGGCTACTAACTTAAGGCGTGACAGATGATATGGCTATATATAGCAAGGGGTTCATCCTCTGGGGTATTGAGCTAATCATGCTCCGCATTTTGTCTGATGTTTAGGTTGGTAGCCCAATTACGAATTACCGTATCCCGATTTTTCTATCCTCAAAGTTTATTATTGACAGCCGACTTGGTAGCTGAATAGTCTGCGGATGATGATACAATTAACAATTGTTCACAATAGTCTAAGGTAGTTAGTCAGTTTGCTAAACAATTTCGGATACACCGAAAACCTAGCTGTGCCTTTGGAGATTAACTGCCCTAAGGGAGTGTCTATAATCTCGGTGCCTAACCAACTCACTAAACCTAAGCTTAATTCAACGGCGTCCACCTCTGGTGACCTGGTAGCTGACCTAGCAGATTTAAAGCTAGCAGATTTAAACCAAATACCTGCGTTATGTGGGCATTTGCTTCGGATCAATCCTGAGTTTTATCGAGACGGTAGACAAGCATTTGTAACAAAATCTTGTAAAATTTGATGATATCGACTGTTGAGCGACGCGCCATAATTACTGGAGCGAGCAGTGGTATTGGCAAGGAAACAGCTTTAGCCTTTGCTAAGGCAGGAATCAGTGTAGCCTTAGTCAGCCGTTCCCGGAACAACTTAGAGATGGTTGCTGCTGCTGCTAGGGCAGCTGGGGTGCAAGCTAAGGCTTATCCATATGATTTAGCTGAGCTGGAGCAGGTTAGATCTTGGATAGAAAAAATCACAGCAGATTTTGCTCCTATCACTATTCTCGTCAATAATGCGGGAATGGCTTACGCTAGATATCTCAGTGAGACACCCCTATCAGATTGGCAGCGCTTAATTGACCTGAATCTGACCAGTGTGTTTCAGTGCATCCAGGGGGTTCTGCCTGCTATGCGTGCCCAACACCGAGGCACGATCGTTAACGTGGCATCAATTGCTGCTAAGCAAGCCTTGCCTAAATGGGGGGCTTACAGCGTTAGTAAGGCAGGTATGATTGCCCTCTCCAAGACTCTAGCAGCGGAGGAAAGCCGCCATGGTATCCGGGTAGTAAGCATTTGTCCAGGTGCAGTCAATACCCCTTTATGGGATACAGATACAGTTCAGGTGCAATTAAATCGGTCAGGGATGTTGACCCCAGAAATTGTTGCCCAGTCAATTTTGCACACCGTCGAGCTACCACAACAGGCTGTCATCGAGTCCTTGACTCTGATGCCCAGTGCCGGGATTCTTTAGGGTATAGGTACAAATAATAGCACACTTTTGGTTCACTGAAAGGTTATTGCTGTGTCAATTTAACCTGTCCCTATGGTCTGGCAATATCAAGTTCATTTTTGTTTACAATCTAATCAGATTAATCATGACTATTGCTTCTTCCAATGGTTTCAACCGTGTTGAATCTGTTTCAACTGCTAAAAGTATCAATGGTAATGAGAAACATCAGCTAGAGACCCGTCCTGAGCGCAATACCCAGAATGGTCACCAGCCCAATTTACAAGCTCCTTTGGAAGAACTGAACCAGGAGATGATCAACGCTGTCACCACTATCCTATTGGGTGTTGGTGAAGACCCGCAACGAGAGGGACTGCTCAAAACCCCTAAGCGGGTAGCCGAGGCAATGCGATTCTTGACTAGTGGTTACAATCAGTCTTTAGAGGCAATAGTCAACGGGGCAATTTTTGACGAAGGTCATAATGAAATGGTACTCGTGCGGGATATCAATTTCTTTAGCCTCTGTGAACACCACATGTTGCCATTTATGGGTAAGGCTCACGTCGCCTATATCCCTAACCAAAAAGTGGTAGGACTCAGTAAAATAGCCCGTGTGGTCGAGATGTATGCACGGCGACTGCAAGTTCAGGAACGGCTGACTCGCCAGATTGCCGAAGCCATTCAAGCTGTCTTGGATCCAAAGGGTGTGGCTGTGGTGATGGAAGCTACCCATATGTGCATGGTGATGCGGGGTGTGCAAAAACCAGGGTCTTGGACCGCTACCAGTGCGATGGTCGGGATTTTTCAAGAGGATCAAAAAACTCGTGAGGAATTCCTCAACCTAATTCGCCATCAGCCGAATTTCTTTTAGGGGTTTGACTTAAACGGTTAACTAATCCTACTCAAAAAGTCATTAGTCATTAGTAATTAGAACTCTGGGAAAATTAACCTTTAGCTCAGACCTGACCAACAGTAGAGCCATGATTTTCAGCAGAGTTCTATTAGTCCTTAGCTTCAACCGCGAGAAGCCTCACAACGAACATGGGATGAATCGCGGACAGAGTTTTTTTACCAAGCAGGGAACTCAAAATCGTTTATATCGCCTATATCGTCTATAATGAAAGTAGTAGGGTAAATCAAATTAAGAGCTAACCGCCACCTAAGTGCTTAAAATAGAACTCATTATATTGTTCCGGTGGGTCGGGGCATCCCGGAGACGAAACCTTAGAAGAGTGGAGCCTTAATCAATAAGTTTTAACCCTTTACCCATAGCCTGCTAACCATAAAGGCGACCCTCTGAATGCGGTAACTTCTGACCGTATCGTTAATAAAGTAACCCGTGTATCCGTTCGCGCAGCGTCGGCGAAAGCCGATACCTTTGGGTGGAGTTGGTAAGAAGCCCACACTTTAATCTTTGATAAGCGTGTGGGAGTATGTAACTAACGGTAGTTACTGATCACAGATGAGTAATTACTAATGACTTACCTTAGCCACTAGTTAACAACATCCTCCCTAATAGTCTCCACATCAAACATTATGGAAAATTTTGCCTCAGGCATCATCTGCTTTAAAACTCGTAGATGTTCTTCAGCATTGCCGCGCCGTCGGAATCGGCCAACGGTGATATTACTGAGCTTGGGTTGCAGAAGGACAATGATCCAGGGATTGAGCTTTTCTTTATAATTCAACATAGGTTTTCCTGATAGGTTTTCCTTGAGACACTTGAATTTGGGGCCAAATTACTTTCCACTACCATCAGCGACCCATCTTTACACCTTGGAAAGCTGGTGAGATGGGGTAAGCCATCTGCAGAGGCTTACTTGGGCAAACAGCCCCTCATTCGGCAGGATTGATGACAGAGGA
>NZ_JAAHIG010000498.1:0-5709 GCF_010692305.1 Moorena sp. SIO4G3
TCGCGCAAAAACTCCATAAGCACAGTAAAGTGGTTCATGACCTACTCCTAATTAAAATTTAACAAGAATCGCGGAATTCCCCAACCTGGCCTACGGCCACGCTTTCGGCAAAGCCGTTCGCGCAGCGCCACTGACCACTGACCACTGACCACTGACCACTGACCGCTGACCGCTGACCGCGCACGCGTGCGCGTAGTGCATATGCTTACGAGCTGTGATCGTGAGCAACTAGGAATTAGAAATTGTATATTGTAAAGGATGAAAATCTCAGGGTGTTATTCTTAACAATACTCAGCAGTATTTTAAAGTTAATTAACAAGACTAACGGCCCAGAATTCGCTGCCGTCCAATTCTCAAGTACTCCCAAACTGGAAATTGATAAAATTCCATCACCAACCAGACAACAATAGCTAAATGGCAGAAAAACGTTAAGCCTACCCAAGCAGCTGGAAGCCACGATACAGGACTATCTGGGGCAGGCGGAAACATATAAACGGCTGCCCCAATTAAAGTGGTTGGACAAACTACAAATGCCAAGGCTAACAACCAATTCACCCATCCCCATTCAACCCCCTCTAGATGCGCCCCTGTCCACTTTTTGCCATTCCAGTGCCAGGTCATTGGGGGCTGCCGATCGGTTATTTTGAGTATTTGCCTTTCGAGATCAGCAGTGAAAATATGGCGGCACTCGTGACAGGCAAAAGCTTCCATTAATGATAAATTTTGAATCTGACCCACACGACAGACTGGGCAGGGGTAGACTCCCTGATAGTTCAAATCCTTATACTTCACAGGTTGGGATGATTGTTTTGAACTGTACATTTGTAGTCAGTCTAATCCTTTATTTTATCTCTTGGCAATCACCCAAACGGCATGGATAATTCCTGGAATATACCCCAATAGGGTTAAAAGGATATTTATCCAAAAGGGCCAGCCAAAACCCACTTGCAAAAATACTCCCAGTGGTGGCACGAAAATAGCACATAAAATCCGAATTAAATCCATTCTGGTATACCTTTGGTGTTTGTTACGACAAGGCTGATTGGCTTAAGCACTCTTGAGCGCGTACTCACTTCCATTGTGCCAAATTATTCTAGTCTTAGAGCCGGGTTACCGGACCTATAATCCCTGTTTTGTGTTCGGTTAGGGCCCCCGTCCCTAGTAAACAGTTTAATCCTGATATTGATTAGCAGTTACCCATACGGCATGGAGTATGGCGGGTACTACACCATATTTGGGAAAACCAAGTTGAGTGCCTACAATGAAACCCAATACCATTAACAGAATATTAAGCCAAAAGGACTTGCCAAAACTCACTTGCAAGAACACACCGAGTGGTGGCAGGAAAATGGCACAGATGATCCGGATGAAATACATTATTGTTGTACCTCGATTACTGCTCTTAGTTAATTCCCTGGTAATTTCCTCTGAATCCGGAATTTCATAGCTAAGATGCCAGCAATGGAGATTAGTTCCCCCTTTGTAAGGGTTATGACACCTATGAATGACTGCCAATTCCTAGCTCTGTCCCTAAGGTCAGGGAAAAACATGCTGCTAGGCCACAAGCCTTTAAAACCAGGCAGTTCCTAGTCAGTAATAGGTAATCTTTAATTGCTAATGGTGATTACTCAAGGGTCTATTACCGATTAGCTATACCTATTACCCATGACCAAAAACACCTTCCAAAAATCTTTTCGCCCTTAGGAGCAGTTATTGAAAATGTCTTATGAACAAGAGAAACAGGTTGCCATTGAGGCAGCCTTAGCCGCTGCCAAAATTTGTGAGCAAGTCCGGTCTGAACGGGTGACTGAAGCTATGGAAAAAAGTGACAAAAGCCCTGTTACTGTTGCCGATTATGGCTCTCAGGCAGTGATTTGCCGCTTACTTGCCCAAGCCTTTCGAGATGACCCAGTAGTGGGTGAAGAAGATGCTGCTGCTTTGGTGGAACCAACCATGGCGAATCAGTTGGCACAGGTAACCAGTTATGTAGAATCTGTAACTAATGATGCTACTCCTGAGGCAGTGGTGAATTGGATTAATCGAGGCAATGGTGAGATTGGACCTCGCTACTGGACCTTAGACCCGATTGATGGCACCAAAGGCTTTCTGCGTAATGATCAATATGCTGTAGCCTTGGCTTTGGTAGAACAAGGTGAAGTGAAAGTAGGAGTGCTAGCTTGCCCAGCGTTACCCGTCAACCTAGCACAACCCGATGGGGAGCGGGGTGTTCTATTTGTGGCAGTACGGGGTCAGGGAGCAACCATGGTACCTATTAGTGGTGGGGAACCCCAATCGATTCAAGTGACTGATGCTGAGAATACAGCAGAACTCCGGTTCGTGGAAAGCGTGGAATCTGGTCATGGGGACCATTCTCGGCAAGATTTGGTCGCTAAAGCGGTGGGAATTACTGCAGACTCCCTGCGGATGGATTCTCAGGCTAAGTATGGTGCGGTTGCCTCTGGTCAAGCAGCCCTTTACCTGCGTTTACCGTCTTGGAAGTATCCCAACTACCGTGAGAAAATTTGGGACCATGCTGCAGGCACCATTGTTGTGGAGGAAGCTGGTGGGCTTGTTACAGATATGCATGGTAAGCCTCTGAACTTTTCTATCGGTTCTCAGCTAGTTGAAAATCAGGGTGTGGTTGTCAGTAATGGTGTAATTCATGAGACGGTGCTGGCAGCACTGCGGGATACAGCCAAATAGAGACAGCCAAAGCACAGGGCAGATTATAACCTGGGGCTAGGATCCGGCAAGGGAATAGTATTTCTCTTGCCCTAGGATCGCCGTGGGTTTACGCCAGGGAGTTTCATTTACACTCATGGGCTGATTAAGTAATTAACCATTGCGCAACACCAGGGTAAAAATATCCCATCCAATATCCCCAGTCTAATGATTGGCTGACTGGAGCAGGGATCATTTCTCCTCGAAAATCCAGCAGCTGGACAATAATTAAGTAAGCGATCGCTAGCAATATCGATATAGCTCCAGTTATAATAGCGACTATTTTTCCGCGTTCCATAAGTGTCCTATCAAATCACAGCACAGTTGTGGGGTTGTCGATCGATCCTTTGAATATGGTTAAAGGAACAGACGTTGAAATGTCAGACGTTGGATTGAAATGCCAGATCCTATCCGGTTGTTTCAGTAGTGTTTATAGTTAAAGGTGTTTTTCGGTCAGAGTAATGGTGCATGGGTAATAGCCCGGTGAGTCATCATAATTACCAATTACTCAAGCTTAACAATACCAATGCTCCCCCAGATGATGTCACAGAGCTTTCTATTCCCAAAACCTACTATGGACGTGCATCACCAGGAGGCTCTATGAAACGGTCTCGTTTGAAATTCTCCCGCTACTATCCTTTATTGCGCCGGCAATTGCGCCAGCGTACCAGACGACAAATCCTACTAGCGTCTAGTGTGGGATTGAGCCTACTGCTGATCTCGATTACCATCTTCGCGTTAATTGATCGCAAGAACCCGCGAGGATTAACGAATTGGGTAGTTTTGCTCCCCCAGCAAATCATGGGGCGCAGAGATCCTAGGGACACTACAGTCCTAAAACTAGCATCCCAATCCCCCGAGGAGCGGGTGGCACAACTCGAAGCGATCGCAACTAGACCAAAATCCCTCAATCGTGGCCGTGCTCGTTACCTATTGGCCGTTGATGCCATAGCTGGGCAGCAGGGAACGGAGGCATTGCGTTGGTTAGATAAATTAGAGTGGGAATATCCAGTATTAGCAGGACAGATTGTGCTCAAACGAGCACAGGCTTACCAACTCACTGGGGACAAAGCTCAAGCCCAACAAGCTTGGCAGGAGTTGCTCCAACGCTATGGTAATCAGCCAGTGGCAGCTGAAGCCTTGTATGCCTTCAAGTCAGATGATTCACCCTACCGCAAACCAAAAAAGGAATCTATTGCTCCGAAATATGCCAGCACCATCTCGACTTCTGAGCAGCCCTGGTTGGCAAAAATACAGCAGATGTATGACTTCTCTGCGGAAGAGCCCAAATACTGGGAACGAGCACTGAAAAACTATCCTTCTCATCCTCGCATCATTGAATTAATCCAGCAAGACCTCAAGGATCAGCCTAATCAACCTGAACTGATGCTGTTATTAGCCAGGTATACCTTTGACCAACCAGGAGTTACCCTAGTGCTAGATAAACTAGTGAGTAACTACGGGGAATCTGTCGATGATAAAAATCGTGCTATAATCCAGCCGAAAGATTGGGAAGCGATCGCATTAGCCTATTGGAAAGACCGCAAATATGCTCAAGCCAGTGCTGCTTATGGCAATGCTAACCCAACACCTAAGCATACTTACCTAGGGGCTAGAGGACTTCAGTATGCCCAAAAGCCCAGAGCAGCGAAACTGGCTTATAAAAAGATGGTTGAGGAATTTCCCGATGCGAAAGAAACCGCTTTGGCTTATCTCCAACTCGCTGCACTAGAACCACCCATTGACAAGATACCGTATTTCGACCAAGTTATCGATCACTTTCCCGACCGAGCTGCTGAGGCACTTTTGGCCAAAGCCAAAACTCTCGAACAACTCAAAAGTCCCAACGCTGCTGAGCAAGCCTATCAATTGTTAATCGACAACTATAGCAATTCTGATGCGGCAGCGGACTATCGCTGGCAGATCGCTCAAGAGGCTGCACAAAATGGAGACATCCTGACAGCTTGGCATAACGTTCAGCCTATCCTTAAGGATAATCCCCACAGTCTGATCGCCCGTAGAGCAGGGTTTTGGTCGGGAAAATGGGCAACTCAGCTAGGACGGAAGCAGGAAGCCGAAGCAGCGTTTAAGCAGGTGATTACCAACCATATTCAATCTTACTATGCTTGGCGCTCAGCGGTACAGTTGGGTTGGGATGTGGGAGACTTTAGCACACTGCGCCAGTCATCCCTTACTGTAAACTGGCCAACGGTGCGACCCGAGTTACCTGTGGGCTCAGCAGCTTTGAAGGAATTGTATCAGCTTGGTCAAGACCAGGATGCTTGGAGCCTATGGCAAGGGGAATTTCAAACTCGCCTCAAGCCCACTGTGCCCCAACAGTTTACTGATGGCTTGTTCAGGTTGGCGATGGGAGAATACCTCAAAGGAATTTCCCTGGTAGAGACCCTCGAAGACCGAGAAACATCCCAAGAACAGGAGCAGTATCAGAAAATCAGGAAAAAACCGGCTTACTGGCAAGCCCTCTATCCCTTTCCCTATATAGAGGTAATCGAAACCGAGTCAAAAAAGCGTAACATTAATCCTCTACTGGTTATATCCTTAATTCGTCAAGAGTCTCGATTTGAGCCAAACATTACATCAGTTGCTGGTGCCATGGGCTTAATGCAAATGTTGCCCAGTACTGCAGCTTGGGTAGGGCAATCCATCAATTTTAATGACTATAAACTCGATAATCCCAACGATAATATTAAACTAGGAACCTGGTTTCTCGCCCATAGCCATCGCGTGTATGAGGATAACTCCGCATTCGCCATTGCTAGTTACAATGCTGGTCAAGGTAATGTAGGGAAATGGCTCAAGGGAAATGAACCCATTGATTTAGATGAGTTTGTGGAAACCATACCCTTTGGTGAAACCAGAAACTATGTCAAGCAAGTTTTGGGTAATTACTGGAATTACTTACGCTTATACAATCCTGAGTTTAGTCAGCAGTTAGTAGACTTTTTGGCTCAAGAGTGATCCAGCAAG
>NZ_JAAHIG010000499.1:0-5678 GCF_010692305.1 Moorena sp. SIO4G3
TAGAGGGTAAAAGCCCTCACTCTTAGCCTACCAGGGTACGGTTAAAAGTTATACAAATTGTTCAAAGTAGGACTACAGATTCGGATGGGGAGATGGGGAGATGGGGAGATGGGGAGATGGGGAGATGGGGAGATGAAATTGACGTGTAGCGGTGTCAGTCTTGAGAATTGGTATTAACTCTAAAATCCGTGACTTACTTGATCAGGGTAAACCCATCTTATTTTGAAATGCCTACGATAAGTATTTTTGCTGATTAATTGTGAAATCTTTGGTCAGTCAGGCTTTTAGAATTTAGAGGGGCTAGATAAGTATTTTTGCTGATTAATTGTGAAATCTTTGGTCAGTCAGGCTTCTAGAATTTAGATGGGTTTATTATATATAGCATTTCGTGTAGGAATTGGAAAAAACGATTACCGTTTTTGACCTTGTCTTTATGCAGTCGCTCATGAGGGAAACCCCCTGTTCCCTTGCTGCATCGCTACCAAAAATTCCTATATAGTTGATTAACTCTTGCCTCTTGCCTCTTGCCTCTTGCCTTTCCCTAAGGGATTCTGTTCACAACTCAACTATAAATGCTATATATCGAGAGATAGATTTAGACGGCTTCCAACCAATCAAAGATTTGATCTAATTGATGTAATGTAATTAGTCCGTATTGCCAAAGAATCATGGGTAAAAAGGTTGGGCTTGGTTCGCCCTGGCGTAGGGCCAGGGCAATGGAAGCCCCAGGAATCTGTAACTCTTCCTGTAACCAACGAATCAATCTAGTTAGCACTGAAGACTGCATCGACCTCTGGTTTATGAATTGGGCAGAGAGTTGCTAGCAAAAGCATCCATGGCATAGGCGGGAGTGCGATCGCTATAGTCAGTGTCTTGACCAGTGACGGATTTGGCCAGTTTGTTGAAAGAGTCACTACGCCAGTTGCGCTCATGGATGGGCTTGGTTTGCTCACCACGGAAGTAAGCTTGAGTACCAATTAGAGCTGCAGCAGTCCAACCAACAATTAACAGTGAAATTACAATAGTCATCGATTTCTCCTTTGTGTTTTTTACAAGCTTTGGGTCAAACCGTTAAAGCATTGCTTGATCTGTCAAATGCTTCAAGATTAGGAATTGGGCAGAGAGTTGCTAGCAAAAGCATCCATGGCATAGGCCGGAGTGCGATCGCTATAGTCAGTGTCTTGACCAGTCACGGATTTGGCGAGTTTGTTGAAAGACTCACTACGCCAGTTGCGCTCATGGATGGGCTTGGTTTGCTCACCACGGAAGTAAGCTTGAGTACCAATTAGGGCCGCAGCAGTCCAACCAACAATTAACAGTGAAATTACAATAGTCATCATTTTCTCCTTTGTGTTTTTTACAAGCTTTGGGTTTAACAAGTAAGCAATGGTTTAGCTGATACCGAAGGCGGTCAAAATTAACAAGCTGACTAAGAAGCTAGCTATAGCACCTTGGGAAATATAATTACGTTGCTGTTCGGGTGTTGGGAAATCTGCGTAGTAAATCTCGGTTTCAGGGGCGTAGTTGTTGAGCACTCCAGTTTCATCAACGGTGGTGTACATAGTGGACTTGGTCATGGTGTTAGTGCTGAAAGTCATTTGGTTTTTTCTCCTTTCGTCTTTGTGTTCTACAAGCTTTGGGTTTAACAAGTAAGCAATGGTTTAGCTGATACCGAAGGCGGTCAAAATTAACAAGCTGACTAAGAAGCTAGCTATAGCACCTTGGGAAATATAATTACGTTGCTGTTCGGGTGTTGGGAAATCTGCGTAGTAAATCTCGGTTTCAGGGGCGTAGTTGTTGAGCACTCCAGTTTCATCAACGGTGGTGTACATAGTGGACTTGGTCATGGTGTTAGTGCTGAAAGTCATTTGGTTTTTTCTCCTTTCGTCTTTGTGTTCTACAAGCTTTGGGTTTAACAAGTAAGCAATGGTTTAGCTGATACCGAAGGCAGTCAAAATTAACAAGCTGACTAAGAAGCTAGCTATAGCACCTTGGGAAATATAATTACGCTGCTGTTCGGGTGTTGGGAAATCTGCGTAGTAAATCTCGGTTTCAGGGGCGTAGTTGTTGAGGACTCCGGTTTCATCAACAGTGGTGTACATAGTGGACTTGGTAATGGTGTCAGTGCTGAAAGTCATTTGGTTTTTTTCTCCTTTCGTCTTTCTGTAAATAAATATAACACTTTGTAAATTTTTTTTGCAATAGCTTGACAGGGACTGGCTGTAGGGTTGACCGTACAGGTTCAGGTGTAAAAACCCGACAAAAAGGTAAAAAGCCTAAGGTGTGAATAGTAAACAGCAGTAAATAGGCGTAATTAATCCTAATTACGCCTATAAAACCAAATAATGGCTGCTAATCCTTATTTATAACTGTTTAAATCTGAGTGTTTAAGTCTAAGGGTTTAAGTGTGATTGTTTAAGTTATTACTTTCGGCCTATATCTTTAGGCATAGATGGCATCCCCCGAGCCCGATCCTAGTCAGCCTTTAGATGAGGAGTTTATAGGCTGATCCGATGTGTAGCAAGATGTTTGGATAGGACTGACTGGGTAAGTTCTGTTGATATAAACACATGTTTTGGCAAAGGGGGGCAAGGATCATGCCCTACCCTTATTGATTACTCCTGCAATTGATCACTCCTGCAACAGAGTCTTAGACACAATTCTGGTTTTCTTACGATCAGCTTCTGAGAGGTCTTCCCCAGTTTGCAAAATCGTAGCATTGGTTTGCAGTACCGTTGCGGCTCCTTTATCCCCCATCTGGATAGCGGTTTTTGCCGCAGTTTGTAACATGGTGGCAGCCCCAGCGCGATCGCCCTGCTGTAATTTCGTTTCCGCAATTTGAGTCTGACGATATTTAGCTAAAGCTAGAATATGCTTCTGTACCTCAGGATTGGGAACTGGTTGATAAACCTGCTGGAAATTTGCCTGGACTGGCACGATTTCCGAGAGTAACTCTTGTCCACCACTGGATGGGTCATCATATCTGACTTGTATATGGGCAATGGTTTGACGACCCTCTGGCATTTTACCAACATACAAGTTAGCGAGAATCACCCGTTTTGAATCAGTCATCAAGTCTCCCAAACGTACCATAAAGCGATCGCCTTGTGATTGTGCTGGGAGTTCAATGGCATCTGGTTCTACTTGGGCGATGGGTTTGAGCTCTGCTAACCGCACTTTTGGCATTAAATCCAACAACAGATAAGCATTAGTTAAGCCCACAGACTGCATGCGGTTGAACAAACGTGCAAACTCACTCAGGGCTTGCTCTGGTTCTTCAATGTAAGACAAGCTACCAGTAGCAATATCCGAAATTTTTTCCAAAATATCTTGGTTCCAGTTGGAACCGAATCCCAGACTGTTGATAGTCAAGTTATTTTCAGCAGCCAGTTCAGCTAATTTTATGCAGCTTTCATTATTTCCATGTTCGTTTTCCCCATCAGTGAGCAGAAACACCTGAGATACCGTGTCTTGTTTAGCTTTAATTAATTCTTTAACCCCTAGCTTTAGACCTTCATCAATGGCGGTACCCCCATCAGCCGCAAGTCGGTTAATCTTTCGTTTGATTTGGTCTAGGTTGCCCATCGGTTGATTGCGAACCAGCACTTTGGCTCTGTGGTCAAAGGCCACAATCGAGAGGCGGTCATCCGGTTGCAAGCGCTCAATTAACCCCACTGCTGCTTGCTTGACAGTTTCCAGAGGCTGCCCATGCATGGATCCACTGTGGTCGAGTACCAGACACAAATTCAAGGGTACACTTCGACTGGAGGAAGCAGCGATCGCAGAAATCGCCATGGATAACTGACGCTGACTACTCGGTTGATTAGCATCAATATTAGTATCGTTAAGGGCTGGGTGCAAACCAACTTTCATTTTAGATAGCTCCTCAAGCAGCAAGGGTAATTGATTATGGGTGTAGGCAGTTTTCCCCTATGTTACAGTCTTAACCTTCAGGGTGCTAACCGGCACGAACAAAGTCACGAAGAAAGTATTGCAAGCTACACTGGTTAAAGATAGTGCCATTATTGCAGCCCCAAATATCATGAAACGACCCATTCAGGCTGTTCAATCCACCTACTATGGTAGACCTGCCCAGCGGACACCGCCACCAGACTTACCCTCGCTGTTGTTAAGTGAGCGGATTGTATATTTGGGTATGCCCTTGGTGAGTGCGGTAACAGAATTAATTATTGCCGAACTGTTGTATTTACAGTACGACGACCCAGACAAGCCCATTAAAATTTACATCAATTCCACCGGCACATCCCGTTACGATGGCCAACCCGTGGGTTTTGAAACCGAAGCCTTTGCCATCTGTGACACCATAAATTACATCAAGCCCCCTATCCACACTATTTGTATTGGTTCAGCCCTCGGGATGGCAGCAATGCTACTCTCCGCAGGAACTAAAGGCTGTCGGGCAAGTTTACCCAATGCCACTATTGTCCTACATCAGCCCAGGAGTTATGCCCAGGGTCAAGCGACGGATATCCAAATTCGTGCTCAAGAAGTTCTGACCAATAAGAAGACGATGCTGAATATCTTGTCTCGCAATACCGGTCAAGACCAAGAAAAAATTGCCAAAGATATGGATCGGTTCCTTTACATGACACCTCACCAAGCCCAAGAGTATGGTTTGATCGACAGGGTGTTAGAACCTCAAGAGGTTGATAGTCAAATTCCTGCTGGTATTACTTAAGTTGTAAGCTTATGCGCTACGCGCAGGCTACGCCAACAGCTATTAGCAATCAGCAATCAGCAATCAGCAATCAGCAATCAGCAATCAGCTTATGCGCTACCCACAGGCTAGAAGCCTGTGCCACGCACGCTACTTGAGGTGCTATCACCTTCCCACAATCTAGTACTAATTCGGAGCAAATTATGCCAATTGGTGTGCCCAAAGTTCCCTACCAGATGCCAGGAAGTCAGTATACTGAGTGGATTGACATCTACAACCGTCTCTACCGGGAACGGATTATTTTTCTAGGCAAAGAGGTTGATGACGAAATCACCAACCAAATCATTGCGGTGATGCTATATCTCGACTCTGAAGATAATAGCAAAGATATTATCCTCTACATAAACTCTCCTGGTGGTTCAGTCACCGCAGGCATGGCTATTTATGACACCATGCAGCATATCAAATCCGATGTAGTCACCGTTTGTGTTGGTCTAGCTGCCTCCATGGGGTCTTTCCTGCTAGCTGCAGGTAAAAAAGGAAAACGGATAGCCTTGCCTCACTCCAGGATTATGATTCACCAACCCTCTGGGGGAACTCGTGGACAAGCGACGGATATTGAGATTGAAGCTAGGGAAATTTTGCGGATCCGCCATCAACTCAATGAAATCTACGCCCAAAATACCGGTCAAGCCCTAGAGAAAATCGAAAAAGACATGGATCGGGACTTTTTCATGTCAGCCGATGAAGCCAAGGAGTATGGCTTGATTGACCAAGTCATTGACCAAAGAGCACCCTAGAGTGTTGGTCTGGTCAATTTGATCAGAACTTACGCCGCCAAGCCGGTTATTAACGGCTAAAGATAGAAGTATCTTTTTCCGGCAATCTCCGGCAATTTCCGGCAATCTTTGTTAGTATATAGAAAGGTTGCCAGGAACTGCCGGAGATTATGAGGTATGTCTCACCCAGAAAAGCCCGCGAAATCCTCGGAGTATCTGAA
>NZ_JAAHIG010000005.1:0-58641 GCF_010692305.1 Moorena sp. SIO4G3
AAGCCGTAACAATCGTAATTGGTTTTCCAAATCAGTAGTATTGAATGGTGTTCCAGTACCTAACTGGACACGGCTGCGGATATAGTTGGCATTGAGGCGGCGTGTTCCTTCAACTTCGATCTTTTCTATACCCCCTTCTAGGACACGAATTGTAACAATGCCCTTGTTAATGTCAATGGTTTGCTCGGCCAGAATTGCTCTAGTGTTAATATAGCCTTGCTTGAGGTAAAGCGTAGTAATAGCATCCGCGACTTCTCTTAGTTGCTCAATAGTCAGGGAGCGTCCTTGATAAGGTTGTATGATCTGCTTAAACTGCTCTGGGTAAAAGATGGTGCTGCCAATGACTTCAATTTTATCTACTTGAATTGTTTGAGAGTCAAAAGCAGTTAGTCTAGCAGGTGTATTGGGTTTATTCTCTAGTAGAACTGGTTCTTCTGAATCTGATCCTATGGGGGCTAATAGTTCACCTATCTGATTTTGATAATTTTCATCAACCAATTGTCCTGACTCCTGAGCGATTTTCTTCTCCTGCTGGTTAACCAGAAGGTTACTTGTGCTTAGAGATCTATGATTGCTTGGCAAAGAGGTTAGGGTTACTGCTAGGGCATCAATACAAGTGCTACAGGCAATTATTAAATACAACGGTGTAAATTTATTTGATATTAATTTATTTAAGAAATACTTTCTAAGCACAATTTGAATTAACATCTGATGCCAAAGCAATCCGATCTTCGAGCGCATCGGGTTTTTTATTCTCCTTAGGTGGGGATATCTAGGGATTTTGGGTGACAACGAATGGTTCAAACGTAAACGCCACTAAAAAGCCTAACCCTGATTAGTTCAAAAATTCCAAAAAACTATCACCATCGTCTCTCGCAGTTATAGCTTATATCAAATTGGTTTAACAAAACTCCCTATCCATCCCCACCGTCTTTCACGGTGGGGATGGATAGGGAGACGACAACTAGAGCGCGATTCGTGCTAAAATAAAAGTGGTCGATGACCCTCCTGACTGACTAAAAGGCTACCTTCAAGGTGTAAAAGTAAGCTTGAGAGTTCAGGGTTTGAATTTACCGTAAGTAGAGGGTCGCCTTAATCAAACAGTTTTAACCCTTTTATGCATAGCCGACCAACCATAAAGGCGACCCTCTACTAAGGTTTCGTCTCCGGGAAGAGACTTGCCCCAGCTGGTCAGCTATCGCTGTAATTCCAAGGTAAGTCTGTCGCCAAAATATGCGTCGATAGAAGGCGGATGTCTTCCTGTGGACGCTGAGTAAGACCAAGACGAGCAGGCGCGCGCCTCCTAGGCCGGGTTCCCCGGCCTAGGGTCGCGCCTCTGGTTGAGGCATCGGGGACGCGCGCGGGAAACCTCGTTCGCGTAGCGTCGGGCAAAGCCCGAAAGACGAATAAAACCGTCCCTGATTGAACTGAGAATGGGAAGCCCCAACCTCAGCGTTCGCGTAGCGTGGCCTACGGCCAAAGCAGGTTGGGGTACTTCACTTACCCATAATCAAAATCTCTACCCTGTCTGACCCTGTGGTGGGTTTTCCGCTGTCAGTATAACCTTTGTGTATTTAACAGGTGCGCGCCCGTTCGCACTCAGCGTCGGACTTTGCCTAAAGGGTCGCACCTATAGCGAATTCAATTATTAATGGGTCAAGCACACCTATTAACTCTTGGCAAAAAAATCCCTTGGCTAGTGTCGGGGGAACTCTTTAGAAGTATGAAGTGTGAATTTTCACCTTATTATAGGCAATTATAGGCAAATGCTAGTTCTTGAACTATATAGCAATAGTTAGTATAAACCTATACAAACTATTAGATAAATTGTAGCTTTTGATACAATTTATCTGGATAACTACAAAATCGCATGATTATAGCATATTTATTTATAATCGTCTGCCTTAATTTACTGCTCTTCTGCACTTGTTATGGTAACAAAGCAGTTCAATCATCCTGATCGCCTTATTGGTAATTGCTTGAGCGCCTAATTTTTGCCCTCGAAAAGCCGCTCAGAAACAAGAAGCAATGAACATCACAAACATGGCAGGACTTGGATGATGGCAGGACTTGGTAGTGCAACGAGAGCCCAATAGTCTTTGCCATACCAATGGGATCCTACCATAGAAGCTGACGCAACGCGCATGCAAAAGCTGATTTGACTTACCCCACCCAACTTATAAAATATCATTGAAAATTATGGGTGGGGACTGCACTCAATCATTGTGTTCAATTGAACACCATATCAGTATGACATGATGGCGTCTCGCGGATGAACTTCATATGAATTGAGCAAGTTTGCTTGCCATTCGCTGACACTGCCATGATTGGGTAGTCAATCAGAGCATCCTGCAAAGACATCTGGAAGCGGAAGGTACCATCTGGGTTAATCTTGACCGGAAGTCCATCAATAGTAACGGAAGCATCAGGATCAGTGGTACCATGGATAATTAGATCCGCATCTGCCACTAACAACAATTCAGGAGTTGGAGCGGGGGGAGCAGAATCCCTCAAACCAGCTCCCGACATGTTTGGAGAAACCCACTTACCAATACCCGAAGGGAAAGCATTGGAAGTTATTGCTGACCTTGGAACTTGCTGCATAGAACTATAAACAGAACCAGCTACTGCCTGAGATTCCCCAGATTGAGTTATGCCAAAGATTTCGCCATAGATAGGGGGATTAGGCATTTCCGAGCTACTCCCATTACCTGTTTGGCTAGGTGGCAGAAGTTTTAGGACAGTCTTACCCTGTAAATTATCATTCCAGTTGACCGTGATGAATTGGTCTTCCATCCATTTAGAGGGATAGGCTGGGGGGGCATGGATAGGTGCTGAACGGGCCAGAACTAGCCATTGACCATCTTCACAGCGATAACCAATCTCAACTACATAGTCGCGATCGCTAACTGGCATGGGTAGATACCATTCTCGCGCTAGCTCATCACAGGGATATTCTTGGATACTATGGGGACTTTGATCATCCAGTTTGATTGCAGTAACATCATAGAGCCTTAGAGCGAGTTGTTGACCTCCCTGAGAGCGCAGTTCTTTTTTATGTTCATTCGGAATATCCCAATAAGCATAAGACCAATGTGGATCACGAGGCATTAGGACAATCCGGCTTTCACCATAACCTTCTGGTAGCTCTGCTAATCCCTCATCAACAGAAACTAGACTATCACTAGTCGGCTCTTCTTGAGCTAATTCAAACTGGCTTGATTCGTCCTTTGCTTGTGCCTCAATTATCGGCGATGGAGTGGTAGACCTTTTGTGACGTTCTATTGCTTGAATTTCCGCCAATAAGCGTGCTTTACGCATTCTGCTGTATCGAGATATACTATATTCACTGGCAACTCTACGTAATTGCCGTAAAGTCATTTCTTCTAGGGGAGTTCCTTCTTTTGCCATGATTTATTTTCTATACGTTGTTAGGTTGGCTGATAGATTACTGATGTCAATCTTGAGGTGTGACCCGTGGCCGCGAGGGATTGCTCGCGGCCTAGGAGGCGCGCACAAAGAGCGAATTTAATTCTTAAGGTGGGACCGGTGGTGAATTTAATTCTTAATGGTAAGAGCGCACCTAAGGGTCAAGCACACCTAATTAAAACAAGTTTTGGTTGCTATGAAACTTACCTAAAGTCAGACCTGACTAAAGTTTTTATCCTTCTTGATTCCCAGATTTTCAAGGCGCGACCCTAGGCCGCGAGGGATTGCTCGCGGCCTAGGAGGCGCGCGCCTTGAGGGAAATTACCCGTCTACTGCTTATTCGAAACTTCAGTTATTTTTTCTACCTACAATATGGTAAAGTCAGCCATCGATAATTTGGTTAAATACTAACAAAGCCACATTTTTATGGAATCCTCTGAGCAACTATATATAACAAGAAATTTTTTGGTCAGGTCAAGGGTGAAATCAGCCGATTTTCGGTAAATTCACGCATTTGTCAGAAAACTGGGACTCAAAATGTCATGAAACTGTGACATCACTCCTCACTAGTTAGGACTTCAGTCATCAATATTATCAACTTAGGCACCATAAATGATCTGTAGCCAAGAAGGATAAAACTCTGATCTACTTATCATTGAAATTCTTTATTAATCATTTATCTCTCAGCCTTGATGATAAGCAACACTATATGACTACTTTCCTCAACGGTGAGCGAAGCGTGGGAAGCCAAAGCTAATCGCATCATCAATCATCGACAGGAATAATCATTAGTTTTCCCTGTTCTTTTCGACAGGAATTGACTGGTCAGATATGTTTTTAGCTTCCGGCAAAATAAGCCCCACAACGAACATGCGCAGCATGAGTGTTTAAAGTTACCGTAAGGATAGTGGAGCCTTTATGGTTAGTCGGTTATGCGTAAAAGGGTTAAAACTTTTTGATTAAGGCTCCACTATCCTAAGGTTTCGTCTCCAGGGATGAATTTTGCACAGAGTCTTCCACCAAAGACCAATCGATGTGTTATACTCGCGCATACTGACTTTCAAAGCCGTTCGCGTAGCGTGGCCAAAGGCCATAAATGCTGGAAAGTTGGTCAAATATTATTAAACAAAAAACCAAAAAAACAGAGCGGCAGCGATGCAGCGCGGTCTTGGGGGTTTCCCCCACTCGCTATTGCATCAAGAGAGGGCAGTCCGTTCTTAAAGCCCAGCGCCTCCTAAGCAATAGCTGGATTGGCGCTTGTTGCCCACACTTAACTCAAAGAGTCAGTGTGGGAGCTGTCACTTATCTTACCATCCAACCTTTAATTAGCCACTGACCCCCTTGGCGTACTAACTCATACTTGACTCTTAAGTTGTCATTACTCGAAGCTGCCGGACTCAGCATACCATCTTGATATACCTTTGCTTGCTCCTTGACCGCAGCATCTATCACAGCTTGATTAGGATTCGATGTGTTAGTCTCAACTGAGTTAATTTTGACGCTGTGCTTGTAGATCCGGTAAGAGTTATTGGTTTTAGCCGCTTTAGCACTTTTGAGCCAGACAGACAGAGCTGGCTCAGCTAAGATTTTATTAAGTTGCCCTACCTCATGTTTTGGTCCAAAGGCAACTTTCTTAGTGTTTAGCCAGGTTTCGATGACTTGCTGAGCCGTTTCTTGATTTAGAGGACCACTTGGAGCAATGAGCCCACTGCCGCTCGGAGGAATCGGGACTGGAGGTTGGTCAAGCTGCACAAAAAGTTGTTCTCCCTCTAAGGGTGGTTTTGAAAAACTTTTAAGAGCTTTATTGAGCAAAATCAGCAGGATGCCCAGTCCTAGCAAACCTAAAAGACTCAGGAAAATCAGACGTCTTAGTTTAGCCCCTGGTTTGAATCGCTCTGGTGAATGTTCAAGACGATCAGGGGATGAATGATTCAGACTGCTCCGCTGACTTGAGGAGTCTTTGACCAAAGAAGCGCTTCTAGACCACCCACCTGAGGTGGTTGAATTTTGACTATCCAGGGTTTTGCCTGACTTGCCCCCACCCAGAAAGCTACCTAAGGACTGACGCCTACGACGCCGTCCATGACTCCGCAAGCCTGTTGTGTTTGACTCTAAGTCCTGAGAGGTTTGTGGTTCTGAGCCATTTGATGAGTGGGATATCCCTTGACCTGTAGGAAAAGTTGATACCCCATTAGTGGTTAAGCGATCGCTATTGACCCCGTTTTGACTAACACCGTTTGCCAACGCCCCACTTGGCCACCTTGATCCCACCGTTACTGGTTCTGCCGTTGTCTGTGAGCCTTGGCCATTGCTTAGTCTATCTTGCCCCAGGATGCTTTTAGAAGAGCCTACCGTTGCATAGGTGGTTGTTTGGGAAGGTACAACCGTCCACTGATTGCTAGTTTGCTCAGATGAATCTGGTAAATTTTCTAGATAGGCTTGTACTTGCTCATCAGCAAAGTATTGCTTCAAAGAAACCTTCTGATTGGCCAGATCCCGGAAGTGGGGAAATACCGATTCTTGTAGCCAACGCTCTCCGTACAGGCATAATCCTGGCAATAAGTCTGGGGAATTTTGAGAATGTTCCCGAATGAAAGCTAGGGCTTCGTATTCCTGGCTCAGTTCCAAGGCACGACTGGCTTCTTCCGTTTGGCCCAGAAGCAGAGCACACACCCCTTGTTCTAAGTGAACATCCTGCCGCTTCCCCAAACGCATCAGCATTTTCTTGGCACGAGCAATCAAAGCCGGTTCTCTGTGGGCAAATCCCCTTGCTAGTAATGCGTAAACAGCTAGGTATGTAGCAACAGCTGAAGGACGTCGTGCTTCAGCTTCAAATAAGGTTTGCTGTTGGTTGGAGGTAAGATAGCCTCGTAACTGTTGGATAAAGCGAAGAAAGTCATCAATCCCTAAACCAGATTGGTCATTACCAGTGCCATCAATCCCTCGGCGCTCCTGTAACATTTCTTGGAGCAACCGCAAGCCTTTGCGACGCTCAATGGCTTTTTCTTCTGGCAGGGCTAATAATTCTAAAATCCGATAAGGGCGAAGTTTATAGAGGTCTGCCTGGATTTCCCCTCGAACACTCGGAAATAAGCCTTCTTGTAGGAGTAATTGTTGTCCAGTTTCTAGGGACATAGCTGCGTTTTCATACTCCCCTTGCTGCCATTCCTCTCGACCTAGCTCTAAGCAGGCTATAGCTAAGGTCAAAACTACGTCGGGTCGAACAAGTTGGGGATCCCCCAATTTCCCCTGACTTAATCCAACGCTGTTACCTTTTTCCAGTAACGGTTGCGCCAGTTTTATAATCAGTTCGTATTCCCCAAGTTCTTGAAGAATCAGTAAGCTTCCGAGTAATTGGTCGTTATCAATTTCAATCGTGGGAGTGTGAGCTTCGACGGTTTCACCTGTTACTGTTTGATTAGTACCAGGAGCACCCGCCACTGATGGGTGTTGCTCTTGGAGTTGATAAGCTTTGGCAATCAAGCCAGCATCATACTCCTCTCTTGTTTCGGGGTCACTCAAAACCCCGTAGGCTTTTTCAAGGAGAGTTTTACGAGAGGCTATTGCTGCTTCCGAATATTCTCGGCGCGGTAGTTGTAAGGTACGATCACGATAGGCTTGGCTGAGCTGTTGGGCTGTAGCCTGAATCGGCAATCCTAGTATGCGGTAGTAATCGAGCGGAATGCGCACGGTTCACTTCCCCAGCTTTTCGAGCAACTGAATGAGTTGATGATAGCCCATATCGTACTCCCTAAACTGGCTATAGCTATTTATCTGTAACTTTAAAAGACACAGTATCGCAGCTAACCGGTTTTGTCGAGTCCCTAAACACTATTAATTCTAGCAACTAGGGTGGAGCATCTTCTTTTATTAACTTTAATTAAAGTAAACAGTAAAGCAGTAGTGTGATTTTAATTCAATTCAACTTGAGCTAACTATTCCCTCTAGGCTTGACCTAGAAGATAAATTCTGGAATATAAATCCTGTAGGCTTGAGTAAAACTTTATAATAGCTTTGCTTAAATTGGCTAAACAAGTAGTTTGGCTAAATGCCAGTATAGTGTTGGGACAAGTATAGGACAAATTAATGGCTCAGGAAAGAACTTTACCTAAAGTAGAGGATTACAGACCCATTACCAGCGCAGAAGGATTACTCCTTTACGAGGATATGATGCTCGGGCGCTTGTTTGAGGACAAATGTGCTGAAATGTACTATCGGGGCAAAATGTTTGGTTTTGTCCACCTCTACAACGGTCAAGAGGCAGTGTCAACAGGAGTCATCAAGGCGTTGCGTAATGGTGAAGACTTTGTTAGTAGCACCTATCGTGACCATGTCCATGCCTTAAGTGCAGGAGTGCCAGCACGGGAAGTGATGGCAGAGTTATTTGGCAAAGCCACAGGCTGCAGCAAGGGACGCGGTGGTTCAATGCATATGTTCTCACAAGAACATAATCTCCTGGGAGGCTATGCCTTTGTAGCTGAGGGGATTCCCGTTGCCACGGGTAGTGCTTTCCAAAGTAAATACCGTCGCGAAGCCTTGGGGGATGAGAGTGCTGATCAAGTCACCGCTTGCTTTTTCGGTGATGGAGCTTGCAATAATGGTCAGTTCTTTGAATGTTTGAATATGGCAGCCCTTTGGAAACTGCCCGTTATCTATGTCGTGGAAAACAACAAGTGGGCAATTGGGATGGCTCATGAACGGGCAACATCCCAGCCAGAAATTTATAAAAAAGCCAGTGTATTCGGCATGGCTGGAGTAGAAGTTGATGGCATGGATGTAATGGCTGTCAGAACTGTTGCCCAAGAAGCGATCGCTCGGGCTCGTGCAGGAGAAGGCCCAACCCTGATTGAAGCCCTGACCTACCGCTTCCGAGGTCACTCTCTGGCTGATCCTGATGAACTCCGCTCCAAAGAAGAGAAGGAATTCTGGTTAACTCGCGATCCCATTAAAAAGATGGCAAGTTACCTGACAGATAATAATCTAGCTACTCCCGAAGAACTCAAAGCCATTGATAGCAAAATCCAGGAAGTGATTAATGATGCAGTTGAGTTTGCCCAATCGAGTCCTGAACCTGACCCTAGTGAACTATATCGCTATGTTTTTGCTGAAGATTAATTAACTGAAGTAGGAAGTGTGAAGTATTTGATAGTTCACACTTTCTTAGTTAGGGTCTCAATCCTAGGAGTACCATCAGCTGGGACCCAGGCAATGTAGGTGATACCGTGACCCAGGGCGTATTCTCTAATTTGTGCTGGTGAGCGTCCCCCTAACTCTATTTCTACCCTGACCAAATCCTCAGAATCTCTAAGTTTTTGGGCATAGGTAAAAGCAATTGCCTCAGCTTCGGGCAATTCTGGTACCACTAACCAATCACTAGCTGGTGTTCTGCTGGGTAGTTGATTGCTGGACAGTAAGACATAATGAAGGTCTTCTAGGTTGAGGCAAAAACCAATTCCAGGGTAGTTTTCTCCTTGAGGATGATATAAACTCAGCAATTGATCGTACCGCCCTCCCTGACCTAAAACTCGGCTAGAGCCCTCGCTACTACTGACTACTTCAAAGACAATACCAGTGTAATAGTCAAAGGTTTGTACTAATGTCAGGTCGAGAACGATCGGTAAGGGGCTAGCGGAACTACTATTTAAAAGTTCCACCAGGGATTTGAGATTGGTCACAATCTCGTGTTCTGATGAGTCTAAATCCAAGCTAGCAACCTTTTGCAAAACATCAGCAGGGTCTCCCCTCAGGTCAAAGAGAAACAATGCCCGCTCTCGCAATTCTGGAGAGAGGGGTAAGGTTTCTAGGCTAACCCGGTCAAGATAGGCAATAGCTTGACGAACCTTTTCTTGCATAGGTTTGGGGAAGGGAGACAAAAGCGATCGCGTTAGCCGAGCTTCCCCCAAAATCAGGTGCCATTGTTGTAACCCTAAATGATTAAGACAATCAGCTAGCAACAGCAGAATTTCCCCATCTGCCAACAGGCCGCCAACTCCCAATAATTCTACCCCCGACTGGTAAAACTCTAGTTGACGTCCATGGTGACCTATAGTTGGTCTGCGAAATACATTGGCATTGTAATAGAGTCGCTGGGGTAAGGATAGGCAGGCTTCACTATTACTGCCAGCAATACGACTAACCATTGCTCTGGCTATGGATGCCGTTAATTCTGGACGCAGCCCCAGCGTTCCTTCCTCAGCATCGTGCAACTGAATAACCGTGGAACGTTCGACAGCTCCTCCTGCCATCAGAGTATCCAACCATTCTAGGGTTGATGTGATAATCCGGTGGTAACTCCAGCGGTGAAATACTTGCTGTAAGTGGTTAGCAATCCAGCGTTTTTGGGTAACTTCTAGGGGGAGTAAATCCCTTGCCCCTGGGGGTGGTTGATGAATCATTACTTTTTCTTTCCACCAAATAAACCACCAAATAAGCCACCACCAGATTTATTGGAAGGTTTCCCTTTAGCTGCTTCAGGCGAAACTTTTGGTTGGCTACCGCCACTTTTGGGGGTTAATTCATTGAGAATCTGTTTCGCCTTCAATGCTTTTTCGTTCTGAGGGTTCAATTGCAACGCCTTATTAATGTGTACTTTAGCCATTGTCCCCTTATTTTGCTTCAAATAAGCAATTCCCAATAAACTATGGCAGTCGCTATTGTTTTGGTCCAACTTCAGAGCTTCTCGCAACTCCAGAACTGCCGCAGCAAAATTGTTTTTCACCAAATATCCTTCAGCACGGCGGATATAGCTATCCACTCGTGATACTCCCTTAGGCCCAACCGACCCTCCCTGTGATGTGCCAGCGGTACTAGTCTGACTATTTGGCTGGGTCACACCAGTTGCTTGAGTTTTCACAGGGGTTGACACAGAAGTTTTTACCGTTTCGCCCTTACCACTTTTACACATCAAATAAACTAGGTTAAGTTCACTGATTTCGGCAATTTTTGCCAAGGCTTGGTCAAGGGCTTGGTATTGCTCTGATGCTAGGTGGTAAACTGAGGTTTTGTAAAGATTATCTAAATTTGCCCCTGCTTGTAATAATTGCTTAGCCGTTGCGCTAGCCAGGGAAATTTTATCTCCTTGAGCCCCTAACCGCTTACTCAAGTGGCTTAGACTAGCAGCATAGTCACGATGACCTCGGGATAGTTGTTCATAAGCAGGATTAACCAGCCGTGTTAACAGCAGATTTGCTTGATTTTTTTCCACTTCGGTATTGGCTTTGCAACTGTCGGGATGCAAACGTCTAGCAATTTGAAGGTACCGTTGACGGACTGCCTTAACATCCGCATCAACTGGAATTCCTAAAACTGCGTGGTAGTCAGTGAAATCAAGCTTGAAGAGTCCGTATTCAATTTTCAAAGACATAGGCAACTGTCCCATCTCAACTGCTGCAAGGCTCGTTTCTAGTATCTCTTAGATTAGCTTCCTCCGCGAGAAGCCCCACACCTCAATGCTACGCCATGAGTGTGGGATGAATCCCGGACAGGAACAAAGCCCGATAGCGATGGCTGGTGTTGGTAAGAAGTCCACACTCAACCTCATACCAAGTTGCGCTCAAAGGTACAACTTTCTCTTCCGCCAATCTCCCTATCTCCCTATCTCCCCATCTCCCTATCTCCCTATCTCCCTATCTCCCTATCTCCCTATCCAACCAATCTACTCTCTTTGAATGCAACTCGGTATCAAAAGGTGATTGTGGGAGTATGTCACAGAATCTGGGTTTGTTTGGGCAATAAAAAGCAGCTGCTTCCTTGAAGAAGCAGCTGTAAGTATGCTTTTTAGTCAAACAATGGTGCTTTAATTCATTCCGTAGGCTTTAGTAATCAAAATCGCCACCCATACCAGCACCAGCAGGAGCATTGTCCTTAGGCTCAGGCTTATCTACCACAATACACTCAGTGGTCAACACCATACCTGCGATGGAAGCGGCATTTTGGAGAGCAGAACGAGTTACCTTAGCTGGGTCAACGATACCAGCTTCAAACATATCTACAAACTCACCATTGGAAGCATTGTAGCCAACGTTAAATTCTTTTTCTTTAACTCGCTCAGCGATCACCGCACCATTCTGACCAGCGTTCTGGGCAATTCGCTTCAGAGGTGAAGACAAGGCACGAGAAACAATCATAGCACCGGTAAGTTCTTCAGCCTTAAGGTTCTCGTTTGCCCAAGTTTCTAGGTCAGGAGTCAGGTGAGCTAGAGTTGTGCCACCACCAGGGACAATACCTTCTTCCACAGCTGCCTTGGTAGCGTTGATGGCATCTTCCAAACGCAGCTTGCGGTCTTTCATTTCCGTTTCTGTCGCAGCACCCACTTTAATAACTGCGACACCACCAGCCAGCTTAGCTAATCGCTCTTGCAGTTTTTCTTTGTCGTAGGAAGAATCGCTTTCGTCCATCTGACGGCGGATTTGGTCACAACGACCCTTCACTGCATTTTCGTTACCTTCAGCAACGATAGTAGTGTTGTCCTTAGTTATGGTCACACGACGGGATTTACCCAGCATTTCCAGCTTGGCGTTGTCAAGCTTTAGACCTGCATCTTCAGTAATTACTTGTGCACCAGTTAGAGTAGCAATGTCCTCCAGCATAGCCTTACGGCGATCGCCAAAGCCAGGAGCCTTGACAGCTGCCACATTCAAAACACCCCGTAGGCGGTTGACCACCAAGGTTGCGAGGGCTTCTTTCTCAATGTCCTCAGCAATAATCAGCAACGGCTTGCCAGAACGAGCCACTTGCTCAAGTACTGGAACCAGGTCTTGTACCAGGGTAATTTTCTTGTCAGTGAGCAGCAGGTGAGGTTCTTCTAGAACTGCTTCCATCCGCTCAGTGTCAGTAGCAAAGTAGGGAGAGATATAGCCTTTGTCAAAGCGCATCCCTTCGGTAATTTCTAGTTCAGTGGTCATAGACTTCCCTTCTTCAAGGGAAATCACACCCTCTTTGCCCACTTTGTCCATTGCGTCAGCAATCATCTGACCAACGGTCTCATCGTTACCCGCAGAGATAGAACCAACTTGGGCAACTGCTTTAGAGTCTTCTACTGGACGAGCATGTTCAGCAATCTTGTCTACCAGAAAAGCAGTAGCTTTATCAATACCCCGCTTCAGGGCGATCGGGTTAGCACCTGCAGCAACGTTGCGCAAGCCTTCTTTGACCACAGCATGAGCTAGTACCGTAGCGGTTGTAGTGCCATCACCAGCAGCATCATTGGTTTTGGAAGCTGCTTGCCGAATCAGAGAAACACCAGTGTTTTCAATGTGGTCTTCCAGTTCAATTTCTTTAGCAATGGTGACACCGTCATTAACAATTTGAGGAGCACCAAACTTCTTCTCTAACACTACGTTGCGACCTTTTGGTCCAAGGGTGACAGCTACAGCTTCAGTCAGAGTGTCCA
This sequence comes from Moorena sp. SIO4G3, assembly GCF_010692305.1. Taxonomy (NCBI): domain Bacteria; kingdom Bacillati; phylum Cyanobacteriota; class Cyanophyceae; order Coleofasciculales; family Coleofasciculaceae; genus Moorena; species Moorena sp. SIO4G3. The sequence continues at coordinate 12,821 of NZ_JAAHIG010000005.1, forward strand.
TTCCCTTTTCTAGGGCGCGACGAGCATTTTCGTTGTAAATAATGCGCTTAGCCATAGGTTTTGAATTCAGTTCCTAAGGGTTATTAAGGTTGAAGGTAAAAGGTTGAAGGTAAAAGGTTGAAGATTTAAGGGTTCAACTTGTTTGCTGTTTACTCACCTTCAAGGTGTTAGCTGACGACTGCCAAGATGTCTTTCTCTGACAACAAAACGTACTCTTCGTTGCCTAACTTAATATCGGTACCAGCGTACTTTGAGTAAAGTACCTTGTCCCCTACTTTGACTTCGAGAGCAGCGTGAGAACCATCATCGTTGCGCTTGCCAGGTCCGGTGGCTACAATTTCCCCAACTTGAGGCTTTTCCTTAGCGTTATCCGGTAGTAGGATACCGCCAGCAGTTTTTTCTTCAGCGGCGCTTACCTTAACAAAAACTCGATCCCCTAAGGGCTTAACGGTGGAAACACTCAGAGTTACAGCTGCCATATCAGTTTTTCCTCTCTACTTCATCTGAGCCGATTTAGCACTCTCAGCTCCTGAGTGCTAATTTACTCAAAATCAGCAGGAGATGGCAATAAATACCTCTGTACGGGTTCCCGAACTCATAGCAGGTTAACAGATGGCGAATGCACAGATGATATAGCTTTGAGTTATTCTCTGTGTATGCGTATGACTATGCTGTAGCTTGTACCTGTTTCATTGAAGGCTTGACCTTAGTCCCAGCAATTGCTGAAAAGAACAGAACTGCAACCAATGGACTGCTGATTACTGATAACTAAAATAAGCAAATAGATATAACAGGTATATTCTTACTCTCTCCCTTTACACTCATCCTCACACAAAAGCCGTAAAACTCATGCCAGCAGACAAAACTGAGTCTGAAGCTACCCAAGCATCTGATTCTGATAATTCTGAAATTTCTCACACTTCGACTTTCGACGGATCACAGCAAATTACCCTAGCAACTCATGTAAAGAGCTTAGGAGTTAATCAAATTCAGCGCCACATTTTCCTGTGTGCTGATCAAACTAAACCCAAATGCTGCTCAAAAGAAATTAGCCTTGAATCCTGGGAATATCTCAAAAAACGCCTTAAAGAGCTAAAACTAGACCAGCCAAAGGATGTTCAAACAAGTTACATTTTTCGCACCAAGGCTAATTGTCTGCGAGTCTGTACCTCTGGTCCTGTCATGGTAGTTTACCCAGACGGTGTTTGGTATCACAGTGCTACCCCTGAGGTGATTGAACGTATTATTCAAGAGCATATTATTGGCAACCAAGTTTTAGAGGACTATGCTTTTTTAGTTCATCCTTTGCCAGAAACTCTTCAAGCATCTGCTTCAGACTACCAGGCAATGGAAGCAGATCCTCCGCAACCCCAACCAGGTTAAGATCCTAATCGTCATGAACCCCACCTTTGCGACGCAACGGGTTCTAAAATATACTGACTTGGCCAGCTTAGGCTTCCGGGGGCAAAGTTCAAGTTCAGTCTTTTCCTTACCAACCCTAATTATGGTGAGGTAGGATTATTGGTTGGAGAGTTAAAGCAGCTTGGTAACTTCCAGGCATTAGAAAAGGCAAGAGGAACTACCACTATTTACGAAAATTAAGCAAGCAAAGTATAACAAACGTTACAGTTATGAAGGACAATGCTGTAAGAGAGCAAAAAAAACTGCTGCTGATTGATGATGACCCCAACCTGATATTACTAGTCAAGGACTACCTCGAGTTTCGGGGATACCAAGTGATTACTGCTGAACATGGAAAAGAAGCTCTGGACATTTTAGAGCAGGATATTCCTGATATGATTATCTGTGACGTGATGATGCCAGAGATGGACGGCTATACCCTGGTAGAAAAGGTCAGAGATGATTCTCGCACCAGCTGGATTCCCATATTATTTCTCTCAGCCAAAGGTCAAAGCCAAGATCGAGTAAAGGGACTCAATAAGGGTGCGGATGTTTATATGGTGAAGCCTTTTGAGCCAGAAGAACTGGTAGCACAGGTGGAATCCTCCCTAAAGCAAGCTTCTCGTCTAATCCTTCATTCAGGTTCTGGTCCAGACAGCACACCCAAAATTAAGGTTCCTTACGATGTTGAGTTGACTCCTACTGAGCTAAAGGTTGTCCAGTTTGTGGCAAGAGGTATGGCAAATCGGGAAATAGCTGAGAAACTGAATGTTTCTCAGCGCACCATAGAAAGTCATGTATCGAACATGCTAGGGAAAACTGGTCTCCATAACCGTACTGAATTAGCTCGTTGGGCAATTGAAAATAGTATGGCATAACGCTCCATACGCTGATTGGTAAATCCTAGAAAGCCAACCTTGACCGTTCACTAATCACACAAGGACTAAGCTCGTGAGCCCAGAAACTATTGTTAACAATCCCTCGCCACCGGCAGAGTCAGCTCCGGCTAGGGGTGCACCTTATGACCTAACTGAATTCGATGCTAGGGTCATGAAAACCTATGGACGGTTTCCTATTGCCTTAGAGCGGGGTGCCGGTTGCCATGTCTGGGATACTTCCGGGCGAGACTATCTTGACTTTGTGGCAGGGATTGCTACCTGTACCTTAGGTCATGCTCACCCAGTTGTGGTAGAAACGGTAATTAAGCAAATCCAAAAGCTAAACCATGTTTCCAATCTCTACTACATTCCAGAGCAAGGGGCATTAGCGAAGTGGCTCATTGACCATTCTTGTGCAGAACGAGTATTTTTCTGTAACTCGGGAGCGGAGGCTAATGAAGCTGCTATCAAACTGGCACGGAAATATGGCCACACTGTGCTCGATATTGAACAACCAGTGATTTTGACCGCTAACGCCAGTTTCCATGGGCGCACCTTAGCAACAATCACGGCTACTGGTCAGCCTAAGTACCAAAAAAACTTTGACCCCTTGGTACCTGGGTTCGAGTATGTACCCTACAACGATATTCAGGCATTGGAAAATGCGATCGCAGATATTGATGAGGGAAATCGGCGGGTAGCAGCAGTGATGCTCGAACCATTGCAGGGAGAAGGGGGTGTTCGCCCAGGAGACCTAGACTACTTCCAGCAAGTTAGAAAGATCTGTGATGAAACTGGCATCCTACTGATTCTAGATGAAGTTCAGGTGGGAATGGGTCGCACTGGTAAATACTGGGGCTATCAGAATCTGGGAATAGAGCCAGATATCTTCACCAGTGCTAAGGGATTGGCTGGTGGCATTCCCATTGGAGCGATGATGTCTAAGAAATTCTGTGATATCTTCCAACCGGGAGAGCACGCTAGCACCTTTGGTGGTAATCCCTTTGTCTGTGCAGTTGCCCTATCTGTAGGAAAAACCTTGGAACAGGAGAATATTTTGCAAAATGTTCAGGTGCGGGGTGAACAGCTGCGCACCAGACTCTCAGCGATCGCTGATAAATATCCCGAAGTGATTGAAGAAGTGCGAGGCTGGGGTCTAATTAATGGGCTTGAACTGAAATCAAATATTGATCTAACTTCAATTGATGTAGTTAAAGCTGTGATGGAACGGGGTTTGTTGTTGGTACCAGCAGGACCAAAGGTAGTTCGCTTTGTTCCACCCCTAATTGTCTCAGCCGAGGAAGTTGACCAAGCGGCTCTTATTGTAGAGCAAGCGTTACAAGCTTTAGCTTAACGGTTAACGGTCAACTATCAACAATCTCGATAATCTTGACGTTAACTTGACCCTCACCTAACTGAATTTGTAGTTCTTCTCCAGGAGCCAAATTCTCTGTAGACGAAGCAATGGTTCCGTCTGCGGTGCGCACTAGTGCATAGCCTCGTTGTAGGACTTTTTGAGGGTCAAGGCTATTGAGCTTTTCCTTGAGAAGTTGACAGTGCTGGATCCCTTGGCTCAGACGCTTTGATGTCACTTGCAATAATCGCTGATGCTGAAATGCGATTGCATTTTGTTCCTGGTGTAGTTGTTGGTCTAGAGCTAGGTGTCGCAATCGTGTTCGTAGATGGTGCAGTTTATGGCAAGATGCCTCTGTGATTTGAGTCACCGCTTGATAAAGGGTAGTCCGCCGCTGTTGATGTTCAGCATAAAGGGTGATCAGTTCTGGTACAGCTTTTTCCGCTGCTGCTGTCGGGGTGTGAGCACTGTGATCAGCTACTAAGTCAGCTAAAGATTCATCCCGTTGATGACCAATACCGGTGATCACCGGTATTGAGCATTGAGCAATTGCTCGGACCACCCGTTCATCATTGAAACAAGCTAAATCCTCTGATGCTCCACCCCCCCGAGCTAATATCAGTAGTTTGGCTCTGCCATCCCGCTCGACTCGATCAATAGCGTTAACTATTGATGCGATCGCAAGTTCCCCCTGAACCTGAGCTGGTGAAAACAAGACTCGTAAACCAGGATACCGTTGCTGTAGTGTACGTTTAATATCTCCCCAAGCAGCCGCTTGGGGAGAGGTAACCACAGCAATAGTTTCAGGATGAATCGGCAGGGGGCGCTTTCGTTGTGGGTCAAATAATCCTTCGGCTTCAAATCGTTGGCGTAATTGGCGTGAGCGCAAGGCTTGCAACCCCTCACCCGCCGGTAAGGCTTGCCAGACATTCAGCTGATACTGTCCCCGCTGAGGATAAACTCGGAGGCTGCCCAAAATAATCAACTGTTCTCCTACTGCTGGTAGCTGCACCAGCTTGCTTAACTGGCTCCTCCAGGCTACACACTGTATACTAGCCTTGGCATCTGGGTCTTGGAGGGTAAAAAACATCCCTTTTGGATGGTGGTTGCTACTAGAAACTTCTCCAATCACCCAAACTCTATGGAGTTGGTTATCTTCCTCTAACAACTCTTGGATATAGTCGGTTAACCCAGCAACCGACACAATTGCTTCTGAGAATAGGGAATTGATTCTAGATGAGTCCATTGTATCGGTAATAGTTAATAAATTAATATTTTTTTACATCATGCTCTTGAATGTTTCCTAGTTACTGATCAAGGTTTTTGCTGATTATATATAATCAATTTTAGTTAAATCATGAACAAAAGTATTTCCTAGTGGGTAGCCCATGCCAAGATTCATACCCATAAGCAACAGGTGCGCGCCCGTTCGCGTCCCGCGTCTCCTAAGGAAAAGGGCAAGGGGACCTAGGAGAAAATCCCACTAGTTCCTTTAAGATAATTTCTTTACAAGCAAGTACTTTTGTACTATACTTTAACGAAGTAACTGATCCTCCTCAGAATTCCTACCCAGCTTAACCAAGCAGTTTTGCAGAGAGCTCAAGGAGCTTAAACAGTTAAAATGGATCGTTAATTATAGTCTATAACTCCTTGAGCAACATCTCTTCTCAATCCCCCATGTTTCTTGAGGGGGAGAATTAAAACTACAAAACCCGTCCCGATACAGTAAATTTTTTGAGGCATCCATGGCTACCCCAATCACAAACAGTCCCGAAAAAGAAAAAGCTCTGAACCTGGTACTAAAACAAATTGAGCGTAGTTTTGGTAAGGGTGCCATCATGCGCTTGGGTGATGCCACCCGCATGAAAGTAGAAACAATTCGGAGTGGGGCAATTACCCTAGATTTAGCCTTGGGGGGTGGTCTGCCGAAAGGTCGCATTATTGAAATTTATGGTCCAGAAAGCTCTGGTAAGACAACCCTAGCGTTGCATGCTGTCTCAGAAGTCCAAAAAGCTGGGGGAGTTGCAGCGTTTGTTGATGCAGAACATGCTCTTGATCCTACCTACTCTGCAGCTTTGGGGGTTGATATCGAAAACCTTTTAGTATCTCAACCTGACACAGGGGAATCAGCCCTAGAAATTGTGGATCAACTGGTTCGTTCTGCGGCAGTGGATATTGTTGTGATTGACTCCGTAGCTGCTTTGGTACCCCGTGCAGAAATTGAGGGGGAAATGGGTGACAACCAAGTTGGGTTACAGGCGCGGTTGATGAGTAAAGCGCTGCGAAAAATTGCTGGTAACATTGGTAAGTCTGGGTGTACTGTTATTTTCCTCAATCAGCTACGACAAAAAATCGGCATCACCTATGGTAGCCCAGAGGTGACTACGGGTGGTAATGCACTTAAGTTCTATGCTTCAGTTCGCCTGGATATTCGTCGCATTCAAACCCTGAAAAAATCTAACGAGGGGGAATATGGGATTCGTGCTAAAGTTAAAGTTGCCAAAAATAAAGTTGCTCCTCCTTTCCGCATTGCAGAGTTTGACATTATTTTTGGCCAAGGGATTTCCCGCTTAGGGTGTCTGGTGGATTTAGCAGAACAAACCAAAGTCATTCTGCGCAAGGGAGCCTGGTATAGCCACAATGGGGACAATATTGCTCAAGGTCGGGATAATACGGTTAAGTATTTGGTTGAAAATCCCGAGTTTGCTGAGAATATTGAGCAGCAAGTACGTCAGGCTCTCGACATGGGAGCAGTAGTTTCCGCTAACTCAGTGGCTCCTATGGATAGCAAGGACGGGGATAGCATCGAAGCAGGAGATGAGGAGGCTTAATTTATTAGTTATCAGCAATCAGCAATCAGCAATCAGCAATCAGCAATCAGCAATCAGCAATCAGCAATCAGCAATCAGCAATCAGTTATCAGCTATCAGCTATCAGCTTTTGAATAAGCGATGCAGCCCGCGCTGCCGTGGTTCCTCCCACTTGCTATTGGATAAAGACAACAGGTAAGGATTGGAATAATGCTGAGTGAAGTCACAGGCTGGAAGCCTGTGCCACAAAGCTGACCGCTGACCGCTGACCACTGACCGCTGATAGCTTAATGCTTACAACTCACTTTTCTTCAGTGTACTTTCTAATTAAAAAGCGGTCTAGAATTTCTAACTGCTGAGCCGGAGTGAGTTCATCAGAAGAGGTTGCTCCTTCAAGCTCTTGCATTTCTTGTGCAGAGTCTTCTGAGGCAAATACGTCTGTTTCTTCCCCGTGTACAAATGGGTTAGTATCTTTGCTGATCTGATCTTGAGATAAGGATGAGGCAATTGTTGCTTGAACACTGCTTAAGTTGTTTTCTGCTGCTAAAGCTTCGATGTGGGCTAGGATATCTGAGCTAATGTTGTCTACAGTCTTAGTCTGTTTGCAAAATAAAAAACTAAAACTAATGCTAGCGAGTTGAACATACTCCCCATCCTTGAGCAGATGAGGTCCTTTGACTCGTTTTCCATTGATAAAGGAACCATTAGTGCTCTCCAGGTCAATTAGATAAAATCCCTGCTTCTGAATGTGCTGAATCACAGCATGATGTCTAGACAAACGCTTCTCGGGGAGCTGTATTCCTGACTGGCGTCCCCGACCGATTGTCCAAATTCCTTGAGGCTGGAGCAGGGTTTGACTTGTACCATTCACTAGGTTAGTCAGCAAATAGGCTTGTTGACCCTGAATGACACCAGCTACATATCGTGTTTCAAACAAGCCAATAGGATGGTTAGTTTTTTCCAGCTAAAGATTTTTTGTCTAGTAGAGTGTATTGATACTTTTCAATAGAATCTAGATGAGCCTAAACATTTACTTCACACCTAATCCAAGCCGTTAGAGAGGCTATGCTCACCATGGCTTCCATAATTTTCTTATCCTACTATTATACCCTGAGATTCCTCTGTAGCTCAAAGGAGTGTCATGGTTTTCCTGCTATTATAATTTCCGTTCTGCCTTATTTTCTAGGCGAAATAGCCAAACCATCAGGATAACTACACCGATTTGCAGAGCCAAGTTAGGCATGGCAGTAGCTACAGCTTGACCAGCAGCTAACTGGGCTAGAAAAACCATTGCACCGATAAAACCAGAGGCACCAAAGGCAATATAGATAAATTTTCTTAAGCCTCGGTAGGGATGTTGGGCTTCTGCTTTTAGCCTGGCATACTTCTCTGGATTGATTTTTGGCCGAGAGACTTTGGGATTGGGGTCAGGATTTTTTGAGTTCGAGTTTGTCATTAATGGTTTACCCTAACTTAGCTGACTGATTTGCTATTGCTATAGTAATATTTGCTATATTAGTAGACTGGTGCCGATGTAGCTCAGTGGTAGAGCATTCGATTCGTAATCGGACGGTCGGCGGTTCAAATCCGCTCATCGGCTTTGGGTAAGCATTCAGTTATCAGTTATCAGCTATCAGTTATCAGCTATCAGCTATCAGCTATCAGCTATCAGCTATCAGCCATTCGCGTAGGGTGGCCTGTGGCCAAGCTACACCGAACAGCTTTTGAATAAAATCAGCTGACCGCTGACCGCTGACCACTGACCACTGACCACTGACCACTGACCACTGACCACTGACTGCTGACTGCTTACCCAGCTTTTATCCCACTTTTCAGGATATTAAACGTTAAATGGGAGCCACCTTTAGGTATGATCTTAAAAAAGTATGAAGTTAGTCGTGTCAAAAGCTCCGATGGTGAAAGTTCTAGGGTTGGTAACCTAGAACTTTCACCATCGGAGCAATGTCTCACGTAGTGCTTCATCTTCCGTATTTCATATCTTCAAGGGAGAACTCAACATGGTAACCCTCAAAATCGTTGTTTATGTAGTCGTTAGCTTCTTTATTGGCTTATTTGTCTTTGGATTCTTGTCAAACGATCCATCTCGTAACCCTAAGCGGAAGGATTTCGAGTAAATAGCGATCGGCCAACTAGAGATAGCCAAAGCTCTTTAACACGGGACTATACAGACAAAACCACGCTCTTAGAGGAGGGTGGTTTTGTCTTTGTGGTTAATTATTGTAATATGGGCTGTGCAACATTTAACCTGTACAAACCTACTAACAAGCAGATAGGACGATGGTATAGCATTAGTTTTAACTAATGGTTGTTGCCGACAAAGCAATGCCAAAAGCATTGCGCTAATTTTATTAATGGAGGCTCTGCTGCCTACTCTCAAACCGCACTGTAACTTCACTCAGTCCATTATTTTACGTCGCTTAACTTACGACCAGCTGCCAAGGCTTTTAGTTCTTCGTTGGGCGGTAGTGTTCCCTTGTTAAACAAGTTACTAACTTATTTGATTCTAAAACAGTAGATAATGTTTGACAAGGTTTAGATAGCTATAAGTAATAGTTGCACCTCTTTGTCGATAACCGATTTGGAACTACAATCTTGGGGATTGAGTCAAGGATTGTTGGTCTGAATACTAAAACACCAGCCAATTAGTGAAACATGCCCCAGCCAGTTCAGCCGCCGGTCGTACCCGCAATTATTCAAACTGTTAAACTTTCCCAGACCACTAGCGACCTAGATAAATTATCTCAAAGAATAACTGTTTCGGCACCGTACCAAACACAGCAAAACCAGGCACTGCTCAAACCGTACCCGACAGGAGAGCTCAAGGTTGAGGCTTTACCAATATTAGGCACAGACAAAAGCGCTGCTAGCTTAGGTCTACCTATTTCCCGAGCAGTTGGCCAGACCTTGCTAAGGATAACAAACAGCCAAGACAATTGGCAACTAGGGCAAGGAAAACAGTGGCAACAATCTCTTCTAACACCAGCAATAAAGCAACCACTCCATCCTGATTTAACCTCCTTACTCAAGAGTCCAACTCCAGAAGCACGATCAAATCTGGAACCGGAATTTTATACTAGGGTTTCTCCTAGGTTTTCCTCTTCGGTTACTTCTGAGACAGGGGTTGCTGATTCTGGGTATGATTCTGCCCCCCTAGCCCCCCAGCGAGCAATCCCTCGCTGGGGGGAACAAAACCTTCCAAGTCCCCCCGAGCGAGGGATTGCTCGCTCGGGGGATTTAGGGGGCTTTCCCAAAACTACGCGATCGCCCATTCATACTTCAATTCAGCAACGCCAACCTAATAGCCAACCTCAGATTAAACCTGAGCTAACACCTGAGCCTGGGAATCAAGAAAGATTCTTTGCTGTTAACTCTTACCCCAAAGGATGTTCTACTCTCGAAACCTTACCCAGGCCAGATGACCCCTTGAGCATCAGTCCAAATTGCCCTTTGCCAATTGCTAGGAGCAAGCGTATTATAGCTCAAGAGCGGGGGGGAGAGACTAGAGAGTTTGAGTTAATCATCCCTGAACAATCTAACTCACCTTCCCTAGAAGAAACTGCACCAGCATCAGACCAAGACTTGTCTCAAGCCCAATCTCGTTCACAGTTAGATTCAGAAGTTACTGCTCCCACAAGTACCTTCGATACTAATGAGCCAGACATACTTGAACTGACTTCAGACCGTCAGGAGTATGACGATACTAGACAAGTGATTACAGCAGTGGGTAATGTTACCTTGCGGTTTCAAGATGCCTTACTAGAAGCTGACCGTTTGCAAGTCAACTTGCCTAATAAGATTGTAGTTGCGGATGGGAATGTGGCTCTGACTCGTGGGAATCAGGTGTTAGAGGGAGAGCGCTTTGAGTATTATTTTGTTCAAGATACTGGTGTGGTTTTGAAGGCTAGGGGAGAATTTGTCAGAGCAAACTCAGATTCTGGGGCAACCCCCCCAACTCAACCGGTCAGTCGCAGAATTATTAATAGCCAGCCCTTAGCTGGAATTAGCAATCCCGGAGCCTTTGCCATTGAGTTTGGTGCTAGGATTATTCCCAATTCTGAAACTGGGGCAACCACAACCGCTATCGAATCGCCGGACATCGAAGGGACTATCAATCGATTCCGCTATGAAGCAGACCGGGTGGAGTTTGATGGGTTAGAAGGAGTTGCTACTAATGTCAGAATTACCAACGACCCCTTTTCTCCACCAGAGTTGGAGTGGCGCACAAAGAATGCTCGATTTCGGCGGATTTCCCCAGAAGTAGATGAAGTAATTGCCAAGAATCCTCGACTGGTGTTTGATCAAGGGTTTTCCTTGCCCACATTTCGTGAACGGTTTGTGATTGACCGCCGTGAGCGGCAACCGAATTTATTGGATTTTGGGTATGATGATGACGACCGGGGTGGTGTGTTTATTCAGCGTGGCTTCAAGGTGGTTGATAGTCCCTCCGTCAGGTTTAGTCTAACACCACAGTTTTATATTCAAAAAGCCATTCTTGGAGACAATGATGAAGATGAGAATAATGATGCAGAAGGTGGTGGCGTAATTGATCCCGCTAACTTTGGTTTGCTTGTTGACCTTGATGGTTCCTTAGGGCCACGTACTACACTAATAGGTTCCGCAGAACTCACTAGTCTGGATCCTGATGATCTAGAAAACGAAACTAGGGGAAGTTTGCGCCTCCGACAAACTATTGGCACCACTTACCCTCATCGCTTAACTTTGGAATCCAGCTACCGCGATCGCCTTTTCAATGGCTCTTTGGGTTTCCAAACCGTTCAGAGTAGTATTGGTGGTGTACTTGAATCACCGACAATTCCCATCGGGCAAACCGGCTTGACCATTAGATATCAAGCTGGCGTTCAGCGTATTAACGCTAACACCGATCGAGCAGACTTGCTACCTCTGCCACCTCGGGATAACAATCGGATTAGTTTAACCCGTTATCAAGGCAGTGCAACTCTAAACTGGACACAACCCCTTTGGCAAGGTGACATATTGCCAGCAACTGCTGAAGAAGGTATGCGCTATACACCAGCACCAATTTTACCAAATGTTCAACTAAATTCATCCATTACCGGTGTGGCTAGTGCCTATAGTAACGGTGATTCTCAAGAATTTCTTCGTGGCAGCATTGGCTTAACTGGGCAATTTGGTCATTTTTCTAAACCTTTTCTCGACTATACCGGTTTTAATATCGGCTATAGTCAAGTCGCATTAGGCAACACATCACCATTTTTATTTGACCGAGTTGCAGATAATCGCATCCTTAATGCTGGTATTACCCAACAACTCTATGGTCCGTTTCGAGTCGGTTTCCAAACTTATCTAAATTTAGATACAAATGAGGAAATTAGTACTGACTTCTTTTTAGAGTATTCTCGTCGAAGCTACAATATTTTATTGCGCTATAATCCCGTTCAACAACGGGGTTTAGTTGGTTTACGAATTAATGATTTTAATTGGACAGGTGCTACAGAACCTTTTGATACGTTTAGCAACAGCTGGGAGGATGATTAGGAATTAGGGAGTTGGGTGTAGGGTGTAGGGTGTAGGGTGAAGCAAATTGAATGGCTCTGATAATTATCAGAAACGCTAGAATTATTTGTGTGGCCAAATAAACCCTACCAAATTAAGCTCCTGGATAGGTTGGGCATCTCCAATGAAGACTAATAAGCATCGGTCAGTCTGTGGTAAATTCAAGCAGCGGTTAAGTAATGCGGTTAAACGCTGGTTTAATTCCCCTAAAATTCGTCATAGCAGCACCACACAAGCAATAACTGTTACTGTGGGAGAGCCTGCTCCTCCCTACAAACCTCCCTCAAGTCAGCGACCTAACCACAACTACGGCGTAAGTCATCTTACCTGGCCCCCTGGTTATCAGCTACAGAAGGATAAGTACACCATCGAAAAAAAACTAGGACAAGGTGGACTAGGTATTACGTATTTAGCCCGAACTAAAACAGGCGATCGCATCGTTATCAAAACTATCGTTAATCATGTACTCCGCCAAGATAATTTATTAGAATATTGGAAAATTTTTGCCAACGAAGCGGTAAAGTTAGCCCAATGTAGCCGTGGGAATCCTCATCTAGTCCGTTTATCTGAAGAAATTATCCGAGAAGGTGAACTGCCCTGCCTAATCATGGAATACATCGAGGGGGAAACCTTGTCGGCTCTGGTGAAACGGCAGGGTGTGCTCTCAGAAGAGCAAGCGCTGCTCTACATCAAGCAAATTGGTAGCGCCCTCTGGGACATTCATCAGCAAGGGTTGCTCCATCGGGATGTTAAACCTGATAACATCATGGTGGGTCACGATGGTTCTGGTGCGGTGTTGATTGATTTGGGCATTGCTACTAAGTTTGTGCCTGGGGTTACACAAACTCATCTCTATGCCGTGACTCCAGGTTATGCTCCTCTGGAACAATATGAGTGGCGTTCGCAACTCGGTCCTTATACCGATGTTTATGCTTTGGCCGCTACCTTGTATGTGCTCTTAACTGGAAAGAAACCAGTATCAGCTGATGAGCGGATTCAGGGAGCTGAATTACCAGCACCAAAGGATTTTAATCCTAAGATTAGCGGACGCATAAATCGAGCCATTCTCAATGCCATGAATTTGGTGGCTAGCGATCGCCCTCAGTCTATACCAGAATTTTTAGCATTACTCGGTATTGAATTACCAAACTATAATACTAACTCTAATAATAGCACAAATAGCACTAATAATCAACCACAGACAACCGCTAAAGTTGAAGACTTTTATATAGAACGTCCCCAAGATGCTGAGTGTTATGAAAAGATTTTACAACCAGGGCAGCTAATTCGGATTAAAGCACCGAAGCTGATGGGTAAAACCTTACTCAGTCATCGGATTCTTGATTATGCTAAATCTAGGGGTTATGGCACGGTTTATTTAAATCTGAATCAGTTACCTTGCCATGACTTGGATATATTTTTACAGTCGTTTTGTGTACGAGTTGGTGACAACTTGGGGTTATCAGACCAGTTGGATAAGTATTGGAGTAAACGGTTATATAGTAAGGTAAATTGTCAACGATATTTTGAGCAGTATCTCTTAGCCTCTTTATCCACTCCTATAGTTTTGTGCTTGGATGAAGTAGACCGAGTGTTTGCTTATCAACAAGTAGCTGGCGAATTTCTAGGGTTGCTGCGCACTTGGCATGAAGATTCCAAAAATAATGAGCCTTGGAATAAATTGCGCTTGATTGTCGTTTATTCTACGGAAGTTTATATTGAATTGGATATCAATCAGTCTCCTTTTAATGTGGGATATCCTGTAGATTTAACTGATTTTTACTTAGATAAAATTCAGAGTTTAGCTGGGCGTTATGGTTTAAAGTTATCCATTGAATCAGGGCAAAAATTAATGGGAATGGTAGGGGGACATCCTTATTTGTTGAACCTGGCTTTCTCTACTATTAGCAAAAATCCCAACATGACCATGGAGCATCTTTTAGAAACCGCCCCGACAGAATCAGGGATTTATCGTCATCATTTGCGAGAACTTTTAAATAATCTAATTCTCCATCCCAATTTACTAAACCCTTTCAATAAATTACTGACAACTACTCAAGCTTTGCGTCTGGATGCTAAGGCAAGCTATCTATTAGAAAGTCTGGGATTAGTCAGAGTAATCGGTAATGATTGTGTTCCTCGATATAATTTGTATCGTAAGTATTTTAGTAATAGGCTTTTATAGTTAGGGAGTAGGGAGCAGGGAGCAGGGAGCAGTGAAATAGGAAGAGAAAAAAAATATTGTTAAACCCTATAAATATATCATCAAAGCCAATGCTGCATCCCTTTAGCATCACACCAAAAACTACTGGAATATCTTAACTACTGTTCCCTATTCCCTATTCCCTATTCCCTATTCCCTGTTCCCTACTCCCTACTCCCTACTCCCTACTCCCTTTCCTACCATGACCAACCAATCAACAATCTACCAAGTTGGGGGAAGTTTACCTCAAGATGCCACAACTTATGCTAAGCGCAAAGCTGATGAGGAAATTTTTGAGGCTTTGATGGCTGGGGAATTTTGTTATGTTCTCAACTCACGACAGATGGGTAAATCCAGTTTGCGGATACAAACTATGAAGCGTCTTCAGGAAGCAGGAGTAGCTTGTGGTTGTATCGATTTTACCATGATTGGTAAAGAGAATATACCGGTAGAGATGTGGTATTCAAGCTTGATAGTGATGCTGGTGTCTCAGTTTAACCTATCAGGTAACTTTGATGAAGAGGCTTGGTTTAGAGACACAGAGCACATCGCTCCTTTGTTAGGGTTTGGGAAGTTTATTGAATCGGTATTGTTGGAAGCTATTCCGGAAAGTATTGTTATCTTTCTAGATGAAATTGATAGTATTATTAAATTAGGGTTTAAAGATGATTTCTTTGCATTTATTCGCAGTTGTTATAACAAACGAGCCGAAAAGCAAGTCTACAATCGGCTGAGTTTTTGTTTGCTGGGAGTAGCAACTCCAGCGGATTTGATTCAGGATAAACAGCGCACTCCGTTTAATATTGGTAGGGATATTGAACTGACTGGCTTTACCGTTGAAGAAGCGAAAACACCACTGCTCCCTGGTTTGGTAGGGAAAGTGGATAATCCAAAACAGGTGTTAGGTGAGATATTGACCTGGACAGGGGGACAACCGTTTCTGACTCAGAAGTTGTGTAAGTTAATGGTGGACGATGCTCTGGCTTCCCCCTTACAGCCGTTTTCAGATGAATTGACCTCATTACCAACAGCTGCAAGCCCCCTAAATCCCCCAATTCTGGGGGACTTTAACTCAAGTTCCCCCCAAAATTGGGGGGCTAGGGGGGCGGAGGACTTTAACTCAAGTTCCCCCCAAAATTGGGGGGCTAGGGGGGCGGGAGACTTGAACTCAACTTCCGTTGCACAGGTCACCCGTACCCAAATTATTAACAATTGGGTATCTCAGGATAAGCCAGAGCATTTAAAGACTATACGCGATCGCATTCTCAGGAATGAGCAACGGGCGAGTAGGCTGTTGGGATTGTATCAGCACGTATTAGATCAGGGTAGTCTTGCCGCTGATGGCAGTGAAGAACAGACGGAATTAAGGCTATCGGGGTTGGTTGTGGAGCGGGATGGCTGTTTGAGGGTTAACAACCAGATTTATGGCAGTGTTTTCGATGGCGATTGGGTTAAGCAGGAATTGGCTAGACTGCGTCCCTATTCTGAAGCCTTTACCGCTTGGGTTGAGTCTGGGTGTCACGATGAATCCCGTTTGTTGCGGGGGGTAGCGTTAGAGAATGCTCAAGCTTGGGCTAAGGGTAAAAGTTTGAGCGATTTGGATTATCAGTTTTTGGCGGCTGGTCAGGAATTAGACCGACAGGTATTAGTAGAAGAAAGGCGGATCTTAACTGAAGCAAAAGAAAAAGCGAAGTGGATCATAAGTATAGGTGGTACTGTACTGGGTTTGTCCTTAATTGTGGCTGTAGTGACTGGGATCAAAGCTAGAGATAATTTTAAACAATCACAGGAAGCTCAAACAGGTACCCGACTAGAACAACAAGGGGTTAGTATTTTACGACGCTTAGGAGGGGATAATGTTTACTATGGCGAGCGAGAGCTTTTATACTCAGCCATGGAGACTGGGCAACAACTATATAATATCGTGAAAGATGGTCGCCCCCTGGATAACTATCCTGCTATTAGTCCTCTGTATGCTCTACAGCAGAGTCTTAGTAAATTCAAAGAAAAGAGAAGATTTCGAGGACATGAATCCTTGGTATCAAGTGTAAGTTTTAGCCCCGATGGTAAGATGCTTGCTACTGCATCATTTGACCAAACTGTCAGACTCTGGGATTTACAGGGAAATCAATTAGCTCTGTTGAAAGGACATGAATCCTCGGTAAGAAGTGTAAGTTTTAGCCGAGATGGTAAGAGGCTTGCTACTGGATCCGACCTTACTGTGATACTTTGGGATTTAGAAGGAAATCAATTAGCTCTGTTGAGAGGACATCCATCCTCGCTATTAAGTGTAAGTTTTAGCCGAGATGGTAAAAGGCTGGCTACGGCATTATCGGACAAAACTGTCAGACTCTGGGATTTACAGGGAAAGCAATTAGCTCTGTTGAGAGGACATCAAAAGTTGGTAAGAAGTGTAAGTTTTAGCCTTGATGGTAAAACCCTGGCTACGGCATCAGACGACGCAACTGTCAGACTCTGGGATTTACAGGGAAAGCAATTAGCTCTGTTGAGAGGACATCAATTCCGGGTAAATAGTGTAAGTTTTAGCCGAGATGGTAAGATGCTGGCTACCGCATCATACGACAAAACGGTCAGACTCTGGGATTTACAGGGAAAGCAATTAGCTCTGTTGAGAGGACATCAATCCTCTGTATCAAGTGTAAGTTTTAGCCGAGATGGTAAGATGCTCGCTTCTGCATCAAAGGACAAAACTGTTAGACTCTGGGATTTACAGGGCAATCAATTAGCTCTTTTGAGAGGACATCAATCCGAGGTAAATAGTGTAAGCTTTAGCCGAGATGGTAAAACCCTGGCTACGGCATCAGACGACAAAACGGTCAGACTCTGGGATTTACAGGGAAAGCAATTAGCTCTATTTCAAGGACATAAATCCTCGCTATCAAGTGTAAGCTTTAGCCCCGATGGTAAGATGCTTGCTAGTGCATCATCGGACAAAACGGTCAGACTCTGGGATTTACAGGGCAATCCATTAGCTCTGTTGAAAGGACATCAATCCGAGGTAAATAGTGTAAGCTTTAGCCCCGATGGTAAGATGCTTGCTAGTGCATCATCGGACAAAACGGTCAGACTCTGGGATTTACAGGGAAAGCCATTAGCTCTGTTGAAAGGACATCAAGAGTTGGTATTTAGTATAAGTTTTAGCCGAGATGGTCAGATGCTTGCTACTGCATTATCCGACAATACGGTCAGACTCTGGGATTTAGAAGGAAATCAATTAGCACTGTTGAAAGGACATCTTGACTGGGTAGAAAGTGTAAGGTTTAGCCCCGATGGTCAGAGGCTGGCTACGGCATCATGGGACAATACGGTCAGACTTTGGGATTTAGAAGGAAATCAATTAGCACTGTTGAAAGGACATCTTGACTGGGTAGAAAGTGTAAGGTTTAGCCCCGATGGTCAGAGGCTGGCTACGGCATCAAGGGACAAAACTGTCAGACTCTGGGATTTAGAAGGAAATCAATTAGCACTGTTGAAAGGACATCTTGACTCGGTAAATAGTGTAAGTTTTAGTACCGATGGTAAAACCCTGGCTACGGCATCAGACGACAAAACTGTCAGACTCTGGGATTTACAGGGCAATCCATTAGCTCTGTTGAAAGGACATCAAGACTCGGTAAATAGTGTAAGTTTTAGCCCCGATGGTAAAACCCTGGCTACGGCATCAGCCGACAAAACTGTCAGACTCTGGGCTGTTGAAGATTTAGGTGAGATGCTGGCTAGGGGATGTAAGTTGCTTGAAGATTACTTTGTGGATCATCCTGAATCCTTAGATAGCTTAAAGAAATGCCAAGATTAAGATGGCAAAATAGCTGCAGCTTCTGGTTTTGTTAAACAAGGTGAGGAGTTAGCGAAAGAGGGGGATGTGGAGGGTGCTATTGCTAAGTTCCAAAAAGCCCAAGCATGGAATCGGGAGCTAGAATTAGAGCCAGAGACAAAAGCCAAACAGCTAGCAGCACCCGCTAAAGTTAAACAAGGTAAGCAGTTAGCTAAAGAGGGTAAATTAACCAAAGCCCTATCTCTCTATAAAGAAGCACAAGAACTAGATCCAAACCTAGACATTTCTGCTTATGATTGGAATAAAATCTGTTGGTTTGGTAGCCTCCACGGATATGCTGCTGACGTGATGGATGCCTGTGAAAAAGCAGTAGCAAAAGAACCTGAAGAGGGATATATTTTGGATAGTCGTGGTTTGGCTAGGGCCCTGACTGGGGATACCGCAGGAGCCATATCAGATTTTCAGGCATTTGTAGACTGGACCAACAATGATAAGTCGAAACCACAACGTCAAAAATGGATAGATGAGCTCCGGGCTGGTAAGAATCCTTTTACCGAAGAGGTGTTGAAGGGTTTACGTGGGTAGTAAGGGTAGGGAAGGCAATAGGCATGCTAGCAATAGGCATGCTAGCAATAGGCAATAGGCAAGAGTGAAAAAATTATGATAGCTGACAGCTGATAGCTGATAGCTTAGCGTTAGCTTTACCAAGAAAAGAAACATAAAATGACTAATAATCCTGATATCAGTTCTTCCTTATAGTTATGAATAAGCAATTGCTTAATAATGGAATGATTTGAAGAGTTTTGTGGAACAGGCATCTTGCTTATGATATTTTCACCCCAGGCAGGATGCCCACCCCACTCCTATTCATTCTTTGGATCAGCAACCCCAAATTAATTACACATTCTCCAAAATTCAAAGCCTTATTACAATGTAAGGGTTACATAGATTGGGAGTAGATAATTAATTATGTGTAGGTGCTTAGCACTGGGTTTGTTCTCAGTTATAGCAATAATGATTGCTGTGGTGACTGGTATCAAGGCTACAGAAAAAATCAAAGAAGCTCAAACAGCTACCCGACTAGAACAACAAGGGGTTAATATTTTACAAGGGTTGCCAGGGGATAATGTTTACCATGGGGATGGAGAGCTTTTATACTCAGCTATGGAGACTGGGCAACAGCTATTTAATATAGTCAAAGATGGTCGCCCTTTGGATAACTATCCTGCCATCAGTCCTGTCTATGCTCTACAGCAGAGTCTTAGTAAATTCAAAGAAAATAGAAAATTTCGAAAATTTCTAGAACATCAAGACTCGGTATGGAGTGTAAGTTTGAGCCCCGATGGTATGATTCTTGCTACGGCATCGGACGGTACTGTCAGACTCTTGGATTTACAAGGAAAGCAATTAGCACTCTTTGAAGGACATCAACAGCTGGTAACTAGTGTAAGTTTTAGCTCCGATGGTCAGATGCTGGCTACGGCATCAAATGGTACGATCGTCGTGGTTGATGGCAAAACAGAGCGCAAAACAACAGAGGACAATACGGTCAGAGTCTGGGATTTACAGGGCAATCCCTTAGTTGTGTTGAGAGGACATCTTGGCTGGGTATCGAGTGTAAGTTTGAGCCCCGATGGTATGATTCTTGCTACAGCATTAGATGACAATACGATCAGAGTCTGGGATTTACAGGGCAATCCTTTAGCTGTGTTGAGAGGACATCAATACTCGGTATCGAGTGTAACTTTTAGCCCCGATGGTCAGATGCTTGCTTCTGCAGCATACGACAATACGGTTAGAGTCTGGGATTTACAAGGCAATCCCTTAGCTGTGTTGAAAGGACATCAAGGGTGGGTAACTAGTGTAAGTTTTAGCCGAGATAGTAAAACCCTGGCTACGGCATCATCGGACAAAACCGTCAGACTCTGGGATTTACAGGGAAAGCAATTAGCTGTGTTGAGAGGACATCAAGACTCGGTAACTAGTTTAAGTTTTAGCCGAGATGGTAAAACCCTGGCTACGGCATCAAGGGACAAAACCGTCAGACTCTGGGATTTACAGGGAAAGCAATTAGCTCTGTTTCAAGGACATCAATTCCCAGTAACTAGTTTAAGGTTTAGCCGAGATGGTAAAACCCTAGCTACGGCATCAGGGCACACTGTCAGAGTCTGGGATTTACAGGACAATCCATTAGCAATGTTTCAAGGACATCAAGGCTCGGTATCAAGTTTAAGTTTTAGCCGAGATGGTAAAACCCTGGCTACGGCATCAGACGAAAATACGGTCAGACTCTGGGATTTACAGGGAAAGCAATTAGCTCTGTTTCAAGGACATCAAAACTCGGTATCAAGTTTAAGTTTCAGCCCCGATGGTAAAACCCTGGCTACGGCATCATCATCGGACAATACTGTCAGACTTTCGGATTTACAGGGAAAGCAATTAGCACTGTTTCAAGGACATCAATTCCAAGTAACTAGTTTAAGTTTTAGCCGAGATGGTAACAGGCTTGCTTCTGGATCATGGGATGGAACTGTCAGAGTCTGGGATTTACAGGCAAAACAATTAGCACGGTTGATAACAAATCAAGGCCCGGTAGAAAGTGTAAGTTTTAGCCCAGATGGTAAAACCCTGGCTACGGCATCATGGAATACGGTCAGACTCTGGGATTTACAGGGCAATGCCTTAGCTGTGTTGAGAGGACATCAAGAGCGGGTGAAGAGTGTAAGTTTTAACCGAGATGGTAAAATGCTGGCTACGGCATCAGAGGACAATACCGTCAGAGTCTGGGATTTACAGGGAAATCCCTTAGCTGTGTTGAGAGGACATCTTGGCTCGGTAAATACTTTAAGTTTTAGTCCCGATGGTAAAACCCTGGCTACGGCATCATCTGACAAAACGGTCAGACTCTGGGATTTACAGGGAAATCCCTTAGCTGTGTTGAGAGGACATCAAGACTCGGTAAATAGTTTAAGTTTTAGTCCCGATGGTAAAATGCTGGCTACGGCATCAGAGGACAAAATGGCCAGACTCTGGCCAGTGGAAGATTTAGGTGAAATGCTGGCTCGGGGCTGTAAGTTGCTTGAAGATTACTTTGTGGATAATTTTGAAGCTTTAGAAAGCTTAAGCTCATGTCAAGATTCAGTTGACAAAATAGCAGTAGCTCCCGGTCTTGTTAAACAAGGTGAAAAGTTAGCGAAAGAGGGGGATATTGACGGTGCTATTGCTAAGTTTAAAAAAGCCCAAGCATGGAATCGGGAGCTAGAATTACAGCCAGAGACAAAAGCCAAACAGCTAGTAGCACTTGCTAAAGTTGAACAAGGTAAGAATTTAGCAAAACAAGGAAAGATTGCCCAAGCCAGATCTACCTATCAAGAAGCCCAACAACTAGACCCAAACCTAGAAATTGATGCTAAATCTTGGATTTACATCTGTTACTTTGGTAGTCTCAATGGATATGCTACTGACGTGATGGATGCCTGTGAAAAAGCAGTAGCAAAAGAACCTGACGATGGAAATATTCTGGATAGTCGTGGTTTGGCTAGGGCTCTGACTGGGGATACCGCAGGAGCAATATCAGACTTTCAGGCATTTGTAGACTCGACCAGCAATGATGAGTGGAAAGCACAACGGCAAAAATGGATAGATAACCTCCGGGCTGGTAAAAATCCTTTTACGAAAGAGGTGTTGGAGAGTTTATGGGTTTTGAGGAGCTTTGATGTTGAATTTGGAGTTGTCAAAGGTCGCGTATTAAGCATTGGGAGCTCTGACTTTGATGAATAGCGAAATGGTTTAACTAAGGTTAGGACATTTATAAAAGCAGCAAAAGCTATTATAACCAGCTATTGCTAGCATGCCTATTGCTAGCATGCCTTGCGCGTAGCGCTATACTGGCATGTGAGAAAATAGTACTTCTTAAGAACAAACAGGTACCAGTTTTTAATACACAAGTACTAGTAAATTAGCAACAAGTACTAGTTACTGAGAAACAAGTACTGGTAAGTGATAAACGAGTACTAGTTAGCGGTTAATGGGTACTCGTGTCTTAGAGGTCATGACAGCACTAACCATTGAGATTAGGACATTCCTAAACTCCGAAACTTAGTCATAGCTTACTTTTGACTTCTGAAGCAAGTTCCTTCTGACTTGGCCGTAGCGCTATAGCTGAATGCTTACCCCGACTCCCGATTCCCGATTCCCGATTCCCGATTCCCGACCAGTTTCTTACAAAATTTTTCAAAATATGTTATAATAAAAGATTATTTGTGCTATAATATCAATGTGGGCGCTGAGACGCCCAGAGTCAAGAGCTAGCCCGCTGAGAGTCCAAAATCGACGGGCTAGCTCTGGCTCCCCAATCACAAGGAGATACTTTCATGATGACGTATTCTGAACGCCTTCATCCATGGGTGGTCATGCGGCTGTTACCGAAAATGCAGCGAGTAGTTGTTGCTCGCTTTCGCAATCGATCGGATGCGGAAGGACATTTGTGGGCCCTGAAACGATTAATGCCTGATGCGGAATTTATAATTATTTTTGATGTCGGTAATAATCCGATAAATAGTAGGGAATAGGGAACAGGGAACAGCGATGCAGCGCGGTCTTGGGGAGGCAGCGCGGTCTTGGGGGTTCCCCCCATGAGCGACTGCCGTGGTTTCCCCCATGAGCGACTGCATCAAGACGGGAACAGGGGATCAAGAGAGAGATTACCTAGCAAAAGGAAGCTATGTTTTTTGAACACTGATTGTAGCGTTTATCGCAGTTATGAGGTACACATTATTTTTTCCTTCTTCCCTGCTCCTTGCTCCCTGCTCCCTGCTCCCTGCTCCCTGCTCCCTGCTCCCTGCTCCCTGCTCCCTTCATCAAAGTGTTAATTTAGCATAACAAGTACGGAAGAGCCAACATCATGCTAGTCTTAAAATCTTGTGCCCTAATCTTATTAACAACTTGTTTAATCAGTTTTATTTGGGCAGGCTTGGCTTTATTTACTCGCCCTAACGGCATGCCAAATGCTGTACGGATCCTTGTTGTATTCTGGATACCATTAATATTTCTACAGGTCAGTATGATCGTTCTTACGGAAGAAAGTAATTTAATCCTAGGGTTAATGGGACTGAGCATCTATATCAGCTCACTAGTTTTATTTTGGTGGGCAGTGAAAACAACTAAGGATAAGCCTTTGTCTGTTTGCTATTCCGATGATTTACCAAACCATATCATTACCACTGGCCCCTATAAATTCATTCGTAATCCTTTTTACACATCCTACCTACTTTGTTTGCTACCTGGTGTTTTTGTTACTAATTAACTCTGGCTAATAATCACAGTAGTAGTAATGTTTGTTCTCTACTATCAAGTTGCTCGCGAAGAAGAAGCTAAATTTTTAGCTAGTAGTTTTGCGGCTGACTATAAAGTGTATAAGGAAAACACAGGAATGTTTTTACCTAAGTTATAGCGCTACGCGCAAGGCAAAAGGCAAAAGGCAAGAGGCAAAAGTTCATGTGCATTAGCTTTTGCTGCTTCTATCAATGTCCTAACTTTAATGCGTAGTGCTATATTGCTGTTCCCTTAGCGTGGGCGGCAGTAAACATGCAGCAGGCAACGGGCAAGATGCCCGTTCCACAATGATTGCTGATTGCTGATTGCTGATCTAGCGGTTTTCAATGTGGTGAGGTACAGAGTTTCTGGTTTTCGGAAACAGGGAACAGGATCCCGATTCCCGATTCCCGATTCCCGATTCCCGATTCCCGATTCCCGATTCCCGATTCCCTACTCCCTACTCCCTACTCCCTATTCCCTATTCCCTTCTATTCAAAATGGCCACAACCGTTGCAGCAACCGCCAAATTTTAACCACTAGCTCTTCTATCCAAAGCATGGTGATGTCTAACCACTCTAACACTCGTTCTAAAGGATGCTTAATATATCCTTCTGGAGTTGCTTTAGTGTCAATGCAGTCTTGATCTGGCTCTACATCACTATCGTTTCTATAGTTAGCGATCGCACTATTTTCTTCTCCCTTAGATCCGTTAACCTTGTTGCTACCAGAATTAACAACTGCTAGAGTTTGATGTTTAGATTTTTTGGGACTATTTTTTCCTAAATTCGACTGAATTTGCGATAGGTCTGGTGATTTTTCAGTCTTGGAATTTGTATTCTGGGTGATGGATGGTTTGGGTTGAACGTTTGAGGATTTATTTCTCGATATAATCAGCTTACCTGGAGCCTTTAGTAAGTTCAGGTATCGCTTAAAGAGGGTCCAAATAGACTTTTCTGACTTCACAGGAATCTTGCTGTTGAATCCTTCTGGTAACTGATGTCTATATTGAAGATTAGCAACCGGTAATTCTGCCTGATTTACGGAGTTGGAGGTTGAGGAAGATAAATTTTGCGAGTGGTCAGATCCATCTGGGTTGCCCCATAAATCGTTATAGGATAACCAAGGGTCAGATTCATCTGATTTAGACCGAGATGGTGTTGAGCTGGATGGTTTTAATGACGGGGAAAGTGGAGCGGAATTATCTTCTGATAGCTGATGGACTTCTGGGTATAAATCATTGCTGTTTGCTCCTGCTAAACCCTCTCCAGAACCAGAAGAAATTTCGGATTGCTCTGAGGAACCACTCAAAGTAAAGTTAGATGGTTTTCTACCAAAGAAATAGTCAATCGCAGCATAGATTAAGCTTAAGAGTTTAAGTCGGTTAGTGTCAGACCCTGCCGTTACCTCCTCTGAGCTATTAGGCTTAATAAATGGTTTTTGTAGGGCTTGCATCAGTTTAACTACCACTTCAGATCCTGGTCCTAATTGGTGTGATTCCAGTTCTAGCAATTTGTTATCCAGGAAAGTTAATAGGTCTTGAATTGGGCTAGAAGGTGATAGCTGGAATGGTTTGGGTTTAAGTTGTCGGTGATGAGAGGTGGCTGATTGACCCTTGGAAACAGCTCGTTCGCGTAGCGTGCGCGTAGCGCTAATGATCCTCGATTCCCCGAAAAGATTAATTGCGATCGCTACAGGACTAGTTTGCACCCACGCCATCAATCGCCAGAATAGCCTGATGGGTGGAAAAATAGGGGGGTGATCTAAGGTAGCAAGGGAAGGGGATGCTTTTTTGCCCTCTAACGAGTGGGCTAAACGCCATTTACGCAGTAAGTCAGCCACCTCCCAGCTGATTCTGGATGTTAGTTTTTGCTGCTGCTGGGGTAATGTCCCCGTCGTATTGGGACTTAGTCACTTTTACATTTACGTGCTGGTTTTGTTCGTATCCTACGGTTGGAAAGGCTTGCTCCCTGCTCCCTGCTCCCTGCTCCCTGCTCCCTGCTCCCTGCTCCCTGCTCCCTGCTCCCTGCTCCCTGCTCCCTGCTCCCTAAAACCAATTATTGTACCTCATGGGTATAATAATTGCTATATATACCAACACAATTATTGAAATAGTTTAATTAGTCAAAAATCAATCAATTAGTCCTTCTTCTCTGGCTCGATTCAGGGTTGTAATCCGAATATTCTTACCTTCTTGCTTGCAGTCTTGGGGATAAACACCGAGAACATCTTGGATTTTCGTCCAATAGGTACGCACCGCCCGTTCACATTTATACATGCGCTCAGAGATTTGTTTATCTGTCAATTCTTCCTCAGAGGCTAGTTTCAGGACGTCTAACCATTCTGGTTTCAGTTCCAATCCAGTTTTAATATCTCTTGTATGGGTTGCTCCTTTTAGTGCTAAGTCAACCCTGATTAACATTTCCGATTCCGAAAGTTCCTTTTCTGCAATTACAAAGCCACCTTCATGGTTATCAATATCATGTTTGATTCGTACAAGTGCCTTGACATAACTGCTTTGCACCAGGAAATTATGTTGGGGATAGTTTTTTAGTAACTTCTGAAGTAAGTAAATACCAGTATCAGTTTGGGAAGTCATTCCTGGATTTTCTGGTATACACAAATCCATCACCAAAAGGTCAAAGTTAGAATTAGCGATTTCATTTTGAGCTTGTTGTGCGGTTTTTGCTTTGACTATTTCTGCGTCTGGATACTGTTGGCTTAGCTCGTTGACTGTTCCATTCAAAATTAGTTGGTGGTCATCTACTACTAAAATCTTCATGTTACTGGTATTGGGCTCAGGGGGTGACAAGCTAATTGAAAATCTTACAGGGGTTAGGTTTTAGGGGTTAGGTGTTAGGTAAAATTGCCCTGGCGGGATGGATTGATTAAAACTATCATTGACGAAGTATGCGTGAAAATTGCTTCAATTGCTGGGAAATACAAATGACTCCGATGCGCTCATTTTTCCCAACACCTAAAACCTAACACCGTTCCACCTATCTAGGTTTGAGCTTTGTTGTCACCCCGTGAGGGTATTGGGGAAATCTTGATTGTTAACGGATCATAGCTAGCATTGACCATATCACCTTCTCCTATAGTTTGTTTTAAAACTTTCTCAAAGCTATCGTTTAAGTTCCTGTGTTCAGCGCTAAATATAGCGCTACGCGCAATGGCATTGGCAATAGGCAAGAGGCAAAAGTTTACTACACAAGGTTTTCAGCTTGTATCAATGTCAAACACTTTAATGGGTAGTGCTATACCAGAAAACTGTATAACAATCCAACCACCGACAATCTCCGCCGGAAACGATTGCCAGATTTTTTTCTAGCAATAAATACAGTATCCAAGTTTTTCTAATAGGATAGCTTGTATTGATTGACTGATAAGCCTTCTAGAGATTGCCTTCCCGGAGAGTGAGAAAAGGGGAGCATGTCACTTATGCAGCAACATTAGTACTAAATTTATAGCCCCCTCATGGGTTTTAGCTTGCTCTGATGGTATATAGTTCATTTGTTCTGCAACTTTGACCTACTCCCGAGAAAAGAGAGGGAGCATGTGCTCCTAAAAGAGCGAAATGCTGCCGAACCACCAAACACCCCCCTTTCAAAAGGAGGGTATGTATGTCCGGCATGTCCCGCTACAATGGAAAATTTTACACCTGAAAAACTTGACAAGGCGAATGCCTCTATTGGTAAGCAAGAAGTCTCTGCCAATGGAAACGACCTATTCCTAGAATAGGTTACCCCTTCTACGGTGATATTGTAGATACTACANGGTGACTGGGGTGAAGAGGTGTGCTCTTCCGAAGATAGGGAGATAGGGAGATAGGGAGATGGGGAGATGGGGAGATGGGGAGATTGGGGGAAGAGAAAGTTGTACCTTTGACCGCAACTTAGTATTAAAGGGAAAAGCTATGCAAATGGAAAATGGAAAATGGAAAATGGAAAATGGGAATTAAACTTAATAATTAAAATTAACAACTAAAATCAATAATTAACAATTCTAATTAACAATTAGAGCAGTCGAAGTAAAGGTTAAGAAATGTTTATTATCCCTGCTCCCTGCTCCCTGCTCCCTGCTCCCTGCTCCCTGCTCCCTGCTCCCTGCTCCCTGCTCCCTGCTCCCTATTCCCTATTCCCTGCTCCCTAAAACCGATAACTTTGTACTCACCAAATTGAGAACTGCGATCTAAAAATTAATGACCTTTAAGCACACGATCAATAGCCTGCAATAATTCCTTAGCGGTGTAAGGCTTAGACAAAAAGGTTTTAACTCCAGCTTCAGCCGCCGCATCGACTTTATCACTGATAGGCAACCCACTGATGCCAATAATTTTGATCTCGGAGTTAATTTCTTGCAATCGAAGGATAGTTGCTGGTCCATCCATAACTGGCATCATCATATCCATCAGCACCAAGCTAATATCATCCTGATGTTGCCTATAGAGTGCGATCGCTTCCCTACCATCCCTGCTACTCATCACCCTATAGCCATAGTTTTCTAAGGAAGTCTTGGTAATCTCACCAATAGCGGCTTCGTCATCCACCACTAAAATCAACTCACCGTTTCCTGTCGGTAGTTTTAGTTCTTCCTCGACAGGAATTGGAGAGTGTTCTACTGCTGGCAAATATACTTTGAAGTGAGTACCTACGGCCACTTCACTATACACATTCACAAAACCGCCGTGACTTTTAACAATACCTCTGACCGTAGACAAACCCAGTCCTGTACCTTGACCGATTTCTTTAGTAGTGAAAAATGGCTCGAAAATTCTTGGCTGTATTTTCAAGGGAATACCAATGCCAGTATCAGCAACGGTCACCACAATGTAGGGACCGACATAAGCATCAATATGCATCCTGGCATAGTTTTGATCTAAAAAAATATTTTGGGCAGACAATGTCAAGGTTCCACCATCAACCATAGCATCACGAGCATTGATGCAGAGGTTCATCAACACTTGGTGCAGTTGTGTGGCATCTCCAGATACAGACCAAAGATTGGGGTCTATATCCGTAGACAGTTCAATAGATCTCGGAAATGTTTCTAGGATAATGTGTCGAATTTCCCGAATCAAATGCCTGACTTGTAAAACCGTTCGTTGACCTGTAACACCCCGAGCAAACGATAAAACTTGCTTGACTAAACCAGCCCCGCGCCTAGCATTATTCTCTACAGTTTTTAGGAGTTGCACATGCCGCTGATCTGAGATTTTAAGCTGCAACAGTTGAGCGGACATTAGAATAGGAGCTAATAAGTTGTTCAGGTCATGGGCGATGCCCCCAGCTAAGGTACCAATGCTCTCCATGCGCTGAGCGTGGAGAAACTGAGTTTCCAGTTGTTTCTTCTCAGTTATATTAGTATTGACAATCAAGATTGATTTGGCCTGTCCCTGAGGATTTTGCACCAAAGTCCAGCGACTTTCAACAATAATTTCTTTGCCATCTTTGGTGACTTGATTCAACTCACCATACCACTCCCCTGTTTTGGCAACACTTTGGTCTGCCTCGGCTAGGTCAGCTGGTGCTTGTTCGTACAGCAGTAGATGCTCTTTTTTCCCAATCACTTCTGCTGCCTGCCAACCATAGAGACACTCGGCCCCTTTATTCCAAAATGAGATAGTATTGTCTAGATTCCGAACCAGAATGGCATCGGTTGCCACATCCAACAAAGCCGCTTGTTCCCGAATTTTTTGTTGTGCTTGCTGGCGCTCAAGGGCATAGCGGATGGAACGCTCTAGTAAAGGTGCTCTGAGCTGACTCTTATCCAGGTAATCTGCTGCCCCAGCTTTCATGGCTTCCATGTCAACCTCATGGTCTCCCTGGGCAGTGAGGAGGATAATCGGTGCTGTACACCCCCTGGCAATGGCTTCACCCAGGAGTTCAAGTCCATTATGCTCACCAAGACGGTAGTCCAGTAGATAAACATCATGGTGGTTCTGACCAATCATTTCTAAGCCCTTAGCATAGGTCTCCACCCAAGTCAAGCTAAATCTAGTCCTCTGGTTTTCCGACAGTAAATCACGAGTTAGAATATAGTCATCTTCGTCATCATCAACGAGTAATACATTAACCAAAAGGTTGTACATTGGTCTGGCACCGAAGGAATCGAAGGAAATTAGTCGAGAGTGGTTTCTAACTTCTGAAAAGGAAATTAGTCGAGAGTGGTTTCTAACTTCTGATTGGGGTAAGCAATTTGCCAGGTTTGTGATCAACGAGCATTGATGAGGGTCGGTTTTGGAAATAGTCGAGAGTGGATCAGTATTTAGTGATACAGTAGAAACATCAGAAGAAACATCAGAACGTTTAGGTTTCGGTTGTGAGCATTTACTCATGGTAGTTTTTTAGGGCAGTCTATTCCCTTCCGGGGGCAATTCGGCGATGTCCAACCAGTACTTTTTTAACGTTTGCATCACCTCAATTAGGGAACTATAGGTGACAGGCTTAACGATGAAAGAATTTGCTCCTAAGTTATAACTATGATAAATATCTTCTTCAGCCTTTGAGGTAGTCAGCACCACAACTGGTATAACTCGTAGATTAGGGTCAGCCCTAATTTCTCTGAGGGCCTCACGACCATCTTTTTTCGGCATATTCAAATCCAGTAGGATTAAACTTGGACGAGGGGACATGCTGGCCTGGGTGTGTTTACCACGGTGATACAGATAATCCATCAATTCCTCGCCATCACTGACAAAGTATAGCTCATTGGTCAACTGACTCTCTAAGAGAGCCTCCCTTGCCAAAAGGCAATCATCCGGATCATCATCTGCCATTAGAATTACCACGGGATTTCGGCTTTCATTCACTAAGCATTATCTCCTCGACCAAAAATTATAAAGGAATTATAAAGTAAATATGAAGGTATTATGAAGTATAAAGGGATAAATTTGAGGTATTTTATTGATTAGTCACTCAACTACTAGTATGTTTTGATTATTTAACGTTTAACCTTGGCCAAAAGGCCACGCGTTCGCGTTCAACCTTTAACTTTTAACCTTTAACCTTTAACCTTTAACCTTTAACCTTTAATCTTCAACTTTGTTTAATCGGCACCGTAACAATAAACCTAGCCCCCTGTCCTGGTGTGCTTTCTGCCATGATGCTACCATTATGACGTTCCACAATTTTACGGCAGATAGCTAGACCGATGCCGGTTCCTTCATATTCGCTGCGACCATGGAGCCGTTGAAAGGTTTGGAAAATGCGATCGCGATACTCGGGGTTAAACCCAATACCATTGTCTTCAACTATAATCTGACAACGCTGATTAACGGTTGCGCCTCCATAACTTAAGGGAACACTTTCTTGAAGCAGTTGACTATAAATTTTAACGACGTTACCTCTTGGTGCTGGTCGGAATTTAAGTCCGTTACTGATCAGGTTTTGCAAAAGTTGACGCATTTGCACTGGATCAGCTTCAATAGTATGTAGTTCACCGACTTCCACTACGCCACCAGATTGCTGGATACGTAGTTCTAAATCAGAGAGTACCTCTTGCACCACTTGAGCCAGATCAGTGGCAACCCAAGGTCTTGCCTTAGTGGTCACCCGGGAAAGGCTAAGCAAGTCATTGATTAACACCTGCATCCGTCCTGCGGCATTCTGCATCCGTTTGAGGTAGTCCTGCCCCTGCTCCGTTAACTGTTCATGATACTTGGTCTGAAGGCGATCGCCAAATGCCTGAATCTTGCGCAGGGGTTCTTGCAGGTCATGGGATGCTACATAGGCAAACTGTTGCAGTTCCGCATTAGAACGGGCAAGTTCCTGACGCTGACGGGTTTCTGTTCCTAAAAGCTGGGCTTGGGCTAAGGCAATAGCAATTTGGTTCGCCAGTTGTTGCAACAATTCACTTTCAAAGTTAGTCCATTGTCGTGGATTGGCACACTGATGGGCAATCAACAAACCCCAAAGTTTGTCTTGTTGCTGAATTGGCACCACTAAGTTAGCTTTTACCCCAAACTGTTGCAGCATTTCTACATGGCAAGCTCGGATATCAGAGTTTTCTAAGTCACAGATGTTGCTAACCCTTCCCTGACGATACTGGTCCAGGTACTCTTCATGAAAGCAAGGATCTTCGATGCTTTGTCCGAGCATGATTGGCCAACCAGGTACTACGGCTTCTTGAACCACTTTCCCCCAGCCATCAAAACTTAGTTGGAAGAGTACAACTCGGTCAGCCTTGAGAAATTGTTGCACTTCTGTAACAGCCGTTTGCAAAATCTGCTCCAGTTGTAGAGACTGGCGGATTTTCAGGGTAATTTCTGAAAACAATTGCGATCGCTGATTTTGGCGCTGGAGTTCTTGCTCTGCAAGCTTACGCTCAGTAATGTCATCCACCACATAGGAAAATCGGGGGCGAGGAGTAGTTGTGTCGGGAATTGGGCATACAGTGGCGCATAACCACCGGGTATCGGTTTCAGTGGTGTGATCATACTCGAAGGAAATGGGCTGATTGCTTCGTTCGCTTTCTCGGTAATGGCTAATCCAGCGACGGATATGAGTTTTGGGTGCCCCCAGCTCACTGGCTAACCGATTCTGCATGGCCTCGGGTGTAGTCCCGAAAAAATCCGCCGTACTCTTATTATCAGAAATATGCAGGATGTCATCATCTAAAAGTTCCACAACCCCCATCAATAGTGTGGAACTGTTGAAGAAACTACGCAGGGTCGATTCACTCTCGAGCAGTGCGGCTTCTACCTGTTGGCGCTCTATTTCTGCTTGATGAGCTGCAATCAATCGACCAAGACTTTGAGCCATTAATTCTACAATTTCCCGTTCCTGAGGCTGGAAATCCGTTTCTCTTACCTGGGTTGAGGAAAAATTCAGGGAGCCGTAGACTTCACCATAGACAAATATAGGAGTCCCGATATAGGACTCAAGTTTTAGAGTTTGGTAGACTGGATGAGCGTGCATCAGTTCCATGTCACCTACATGAGTATAGGCAATGGTCTTTTTTTCGCGAACGACAACAGCACAATAGGTATCTTTTAATTCAAACTCTGAGCCAGCCACTAAGCCTTCTAGATCAGACCTGACCGACAGGATAGTGTAGGAATTAAGGTGTACTTGACTAATAATGCCAGTGGGCATCCCTAAAATTTCACATCCCGTCTCCAGATAGTCAGCATAAAGCAGCTCAAAGTTTTGGTAATTGGTGGTATTCAGCCGATGTAGGTGTTTGAGGTTGTTACTGAAGGTTTCCAGTGCCTGAGACTTTTGCAAAAGTTGCTCGTCTGCGTGCTTGTGTTCAGTGATGTCCCGCCCTACTGCCTGGAGCTCAATCAATTGACCCTGCTCATTAAAGATGGCACGATCGCTCCACTGCTGCCAGCGAATCTCTCCTGTGGGCATAATCACCCGGTGTTCAACCGTTTCTACCGGATTCTCAGGGCTTAGAGAAGTAATACACTGTTCTAGCCTTTTGATATCCTCATTGGGAATCAATGGCAAAAACCGTTGTCCAATCAACTCTTCCTCTGACTTGCTGAAATAGCGACAGTAGGCAGCATTGACAAAGGTAAGAGTTCCATCAGGACGGAAACGACAGATGAGTTCCGTTTGATCTTCGACAATAGCGCGATAGCGAGCCTCGCTTTGATACAATTCCTGCTGATTTTGCTCCCGCTCGGTTATATCATGGTTAAGACCAATGGTGGCCACCATATTGTCTTGCTGATCATACAGAGGTACTACCACCGTTTCACACACCCCACACCTGCCATCTTTGCCAATAAAGTGAATCTTCCCAGACCAACGTCGGGACCTGGTCATCTCCTGGATAATCTGATCGGTTAGAACCGTCGCCTCTTCCGGTCGGTGCAAAATCCCTACACTAGTACCCAATACCTCAGCTTTCGTGTAGCCGAATATTCGCGCTGAAGCGGGATTCCAATCAATTATCTTACCGGCTAAGTCGGTGATTATGATCCCATCGAAGATACTTTCAAAAATCAGAGCCTGTCTACGCAGGGCCTCTTCCGCCTGTTTGCGCTCAGTGATATCGATGCAAGAACCAATGTAACCGGTAAAGTCCCCATTGGGGGTAAATCTGGGAGTGCCTATATCTAATATCCAACGATACTGCCCATCCCTACGTCGCAAGCGGTACTCCATGCGAAAATTTTCTCTGGCGTCGAAGGCGGATACATAGGTATTGAAGCTGCGCTCTAGGTCATCAGGATGCACCCCTTCAGCCCAGCCCTTGCCGAATTCAAGTTCGAGGGTCTTACCGGTGAAGTTCAACCAAAGCTGATTGAAAAAGTTATAAAGTTTATCAGTGCCTGACATCCAGATCATCACTGGGGCATGATCAGCCATCATCCGGAAGCGAGCTTCACTTTCTTCGAGGCTGGCTTGCTTTTGTTTGGCCTCGGTAATGTCCCTTGCGATCGCATAAATTAAAGCATCGTTAACTACAGGATAAGCAGCCCAAGCTAGCCATTTATAAGACCCATCTTGACAGCGATAGCGATTCTCGAAATAGACAGTAGGGATGCCAGTCCCCAATTGTTCCATTTCCGCCCTAGTTGGTCCTCGGTCATCGGGATGGACAAAATTGAAAAACGTGGTGCTGGTTAGTTCCGCTTCGGTGTAACCCAAGGTGCTAGTGAAGGAAGGGCTCAAGCGCTTAAAGTAGCCATCGAAACCCGCTATACACAGCAAATCTATCGAGAGGTCAAAGAAGCGATCGCGTTCTTCCTGGATCCGTTTCCATTCAGTAATGTCACGAGTAAAACATCGGGTATGGACAAATTTGCCATTTTTCCAGAGGACATTAGAGTTAATCAGCACATGGGGAATCGAGCCATCTTTGCACAAGAGTCTGGCTTCGTAGTTTTTTAAGGTTTCTGATTCTGTTAGTCTGGCCAGGATATCGTCAATCACCTCTTGCTCCAGGTAAAATTCAGCAATGTGGTGACCGATATACTCGTCGGGGTTGTAACCCACCAGATCTAACTCTGCCTGATTAGCCCACAGGATGATGCCATTGCTATCCACGCAATGGAGACCAACGCAGCCATTTTCTAAAAAATCCAGGAGTTCTTGGTCAACCTGGGGTAATTCATGTTCAAGACCTTGGTTTTCTAGAAACGGCTGCTGTAAATCTGCTAACTGTTGTTTTAGCTCCAGTTGGCTTATCAGTTGACGACTTAAGGCTTGTAATCCCGCTAACTGTTGTGGCTGAAGTTGCTTTGGAACTTGATCCATTACCGCAAGTGTTCCCAGAGGGTATCCGTCAGAGGTAATTAGGGGAACTGCAGCATAAAACCGAATATGAGGCTCAGCAGTAACTAAGGGATCAGTGGCAAACCGTTGATCAGCTAGGGTATCCTGAACTACCAATACTGAGGCTGACTCTATCCGATGGCTGGATAAAAAGGTATTTTGACTTATTGACGTTTCATTTAATCCCAGAGTAGACTTACACCATTGACTGTTACTACTGTCAATCATGGTAGTCAGAGCTATGGGCGTTTGGCAAATTTGTGCGGCTAATGCTGTGACATCATCAAACGCTTGTTGCAGATCAGGGTCAATAATTCTTTTATAATAGTTTTGGGCTGCCCGGGTTATTGGTTCATCAGCCTCTGCTTCTGCTGCCATCAAATAATCTCCAAACGGGTTATGATCAGCCCTAGTTATGATCAGCCCTAGGTTAGCTGTTGCTCAAGACGACAAGACTGATCACTGATCAGCTAAGACGAGCTTGACTTGAATTAGCTTGACGTTAAGGATAGGTAGCATCAATTGACTGACGGCAAAAGCTTGTGGGCTACTGAGAAATAGCCCGGCAAAAGGCCATCATTGCCCTTGTCAGGAAAAAAACTTCTGATTTAATAATAATATTTGAATAGTATTTAGATATATTATCTGAATTTAGAGCACCTGCTCCTAATTTTTAAAGTATTTTAAACAAATCGGAACATGGCGCTAAGGTTGGGTATTGATTAATTCCAAGCAACAAATATAAATAAACTATAGTATAGCTGATTTGTTACTAATCTTAACACTTGTTAGAAGTCTTAGGCAATGACTCCCCTGCCCAAAATCACTGAAAAGCAAACGGTAGATAGTTTTTCAATCACCATCGCTCCCTTATCCCTATCAGAAATCTACACCCTTGCTGATCATCCGGCTAATGGAGCTGTGGTGATGATGAGTGGCACAGTCCGTAATCAGACTGATGGTAAACCAGTGGTAGCATTAGAGTATCAGGCTTATGAGCCCATGGCATTAAAGGTATTTTCCTCAATTGCTGCCCAAATTCGTGCCTCATGGTCTGATGTGAATCGAGTGGTGATCCATCATCGCATCGGTCGGTTGACTATTGGGGAAATTAGCGTGTTAGTTGCCGTTGGCTGTCCTCATCGTTCAGAAGCCTTTANTTGTCTGGATTGATAATAATGGTGATGGACTCCAAAACCTTGGTGAATTGGGTCTCAATGGTGTGACGGTCAACGTTTATAACCCAGGTGTTGATGGTCAACCTGGTGGCGGAGACGATAATCTACTACTTGGTATTAATCAGAGGGGAGAAGAGAGGGAAAGCAAAGTTTATGTCCGTGTCGAGTATAAAGGGAAGATTTCGTCACCTAGGTGGACTTCGCTTGTGTAACCCCAGGCTTTAGCGTGAGGGCATGCTGAGGAGAATCAAACCATCCTGCCGATCTCCCCATGATTAATACTAGAGCAATGTTTTAGACAAAGTGTCGTTCGATCAGGGTGGGAATTTGCTGGGGAGCCACTTCGCTGTAGCGAGCTTTGTCTGGCATCATCACTAGGTTAGGGCCATGTTTGCACTGTTTGAGGCAGCCAGTTTCTTTAATCTTGACTTGGTCTTCTAAACCATGGTCCTTTAAACTCGATGCGATCGCATTACACACCGCTTGACCTCCCCGTTTCCGGCAACTGGATTTCTGACAAACTAAAATACTCGCTTTCCGGCTGGGAGTTTTGGGAACCAAAACAGTTGTTGGCTGCTGGTGGGGGGGAGCAGCAAGGCTCACCTCATAGGCTTTAAGTATAAGTTTTCGAGTTTTGCGCTTTAGTTTGCTGGTGCCACTCACCTCAATCCACGCCCCAGGGATAATCGCTGGATCCAAGCTCTTTCTCAGAGGTTTAGATAACTTAATCCAATATTCAATATTTGAAACAGTAATTCTTAAGTACTTGATTTTATAGCCATCCTTAATGACAAAGTCTAATAACTGTCCTACTACACTAAACTCTGAGACTGGCTCTTTCAACTTAGACATAGTTATTTACCTCTAGGAAAACGGTTTTTCTTTAATCAACCTTAACAATGGCTATTTTTGTGGACTGAATCTTGGCAATCTGCTGGGTTTAAGCCGATTGTACCAAGAAAAATTTCGTTCACGGAGTCGTGACTAATCGAAAATCTATCTCAACTAATTTATCACAAATAATCGTCAATAGAGCTTCTGGAAAAGTTAAAAATTGTGTTATTAGCGACATTTGGGAGTCTAGATTAAATAAGATGATATGTGTTAGCCTACTTAAAAGCCTGGCAATAAGGCACACTTAATGAGAACAATCGGAGAACACTATTATGTCTACAACTCAGGGTCTACTACGCTCCTTTGGTGAAATTGCTGACAATCCAATTTTGCTGGAAAAAAACGTTACCACCCCAGTTTGTGAAGGATTAAACATAGCTTTAGCCAGCTTCCAAGGGTTGTACCTGCAATATCAAAAACACCACTTTGTTGTGGAAGGAGCAGAGTTTTACTCCTTGCATAAGTTCTTTGAAGAAAGCTACGACGATGCTCAAGAGCATGTCCATGACTTAGGAGAGCGTTTGAATGGACTAGGAGGAATTCCAGCCGCTAGTTTTGCCAAATTAGCTGAATTGTGCTGCTTCACTCCTGAATCTGATGGAGTTTACAACTCTCGCCAGATGGTAGAGCATGACTTAGCAGCTGAGCAGTCAATCATTCAGTTAGTACGCAGTCAAGCTGCTCAAGCAGAAAGCCTGGGCGATCGTGCCACCCGCTATCTCTATGAGAAAATCTTGCTCAAGACTGAAGAGCGAGCTTATCATTTGAGTCATTTCCTGGCTCCAGACAGCCTAGTCCTGGGATTTATTGGCAATGCAGCCAACTAAACCTACTTAAACTGAGATCTTGCACCATTGTCATGAATCGTAGGGTGGGCAGTGCCTACCAACTGAACCTACTTAAACCTACCTTCCCTACTCGCGCTTTGCATCAACAGAAAAAAGTTGAGGGTTGACCGTCAACCCTCAACTTTTTTCTGTAAACAAATTCAAAACGGAGAGGGGGAGATTCGAACTCCCGGAGCCTTTCGGCTCGCTCGATTTCAAGTCGAGTGCAATCGACCACTCTGCCACCTCTCCGGGCAAATCTATATTAACAATCCTTGGCCAGGATGGCGACCATCTATACAAAGTTATAAAACAAAGTTATAAAACTTTTTTTTATACCAGCAAAGCCTCAGAAGCCTCATAAAGCAATTCTTTAGATACCACCGAGTAATCCTTACCCACCCAGACCAGGGAGACTTTATCCACTATACCGCCTTTGAGAGACACTATCGAAAAATTCCGCAATCGGTCTGTATCGGTTTCGATAATTCGAGGCACACTGGCTGCATTTAAGTATACAGTCCCTTCCGGACTAGTAACAATCCTGGTTCGTAGTCGGTCTTTGGTGTGCTTGAGGATGTGGTGCATATGACCAAAGGTGACTAAGGGAATGTTTTTACCCAAGGAATAGGTTTTTGCGATCGCATCTTCCAAATCCGGGTCCCCATGATCACCACCAGTAGGATACCAGTCTTTACCACAGGGAGCTTCTGCTTGCTCACCTAGTCCCGTCGGACCATTATGACCGATCAAGATTACCGTTTCGTAAGCCGCACTACGCACTGCTGCTAAAATGCGTTCAACGGATTCAGAAAAGCTATTAATGCCATACTGTTCCCTGTAAAACTTCTTATTGCGCCAACTCTGCCCGCCCCAACTGTAAGGGCGAGCGCCAACTACAGAGAGATTTAAATCTGGGAAGTCAAGGTAACCATAACCCACATGGGTTGACCCCAGTAGATCCAACTGTTGCTGTACCCTATCTTCTACTTCATGGTCATAAGGACACTTTTTTCTCCCCCATTCCGAGGCAGTATACCAAGCATCATGGTTTCCCATAATCACTGCCTTGGGTAGGTCAATAGCAGCAATCATCTGGACTATATCCACCGCCTCATTGCCGAAATCCCCGACAAATAAGACCAGATCCACACCCAACTGCTCAAGAGCTATAGCATCTTCCGCTTCCCACAGTTGATGAATGTCTCCAACAACAGCAATTTGGATTGATTGTTTTTGATGAATGGTCATGCTTATGTTACTATCGCCCCTTCTCCAGCATAAAGGCAAAAGGGCAAACAGCAATATAACATCGAAAAAAGAATACTACATATCACCCCATTATCCCATTAATCCATTATCCCATCAGCCCTTTGCACAGAGGTTGTTTCTGAGCATCCGGATCGAGCAGCTGATAGCTGAAGAATACATTAAGTGTGACTTTTCTTGAGGAGTCTCTAACGGATCTGAGGCATTCGTGATGGCTGATCTGAAACTCTTGGCAAATTCTACCGTCTCTACTCTGTGTCCCCCCCTAGGGCTGTTTAATCTGCTCAATAGTATCTAGTCTGACGGGCAGATACGGGAGATAGCTCAGATCACGGAGATCAGAAATACTTTATTCTTCCATTCTTCCATTCTTCGGCACCTTCGGCCTATTGCTCTCCTTGCTCTGAAGCAGCATCAACACTTTCACAGGAAACATCAACGTAAGCGGTTAGTAAGAAGCGTATGTCTAGATTAGCGTTTAGCCCAGGAGCAGGACCAGAACAGTTAATCAATGGACGTTATCAAGTTATTGACATCCTTAACCGTGTGAGCTGGGGTCAAACTTGTATTGCGTTAGACACTTACCGACCCGGAAATCCCGAATGTATTGTTAGACAATTCCGTCCGGTTACTGATGACCCTGACTCCTGGCAAGCTGCAAAAGATATATTTCATCGTGAAACTAAAATTTTGGAGATTATCTGTCAGCATGACCAAGTTGCCAAAATTTTAGATTGCCTAGAAATTGACCATAGCTTCTACATAGTTCAAGATTTCATCCCTGGACGACCCCTGAGTGAGGAACTCAATCAACCCTGGAGTGAAAGCAGAGTAATCAATCTGCTACAAGAGGTTTTAGAGATTTTGGCATTTGTCCATGGTCAAGGGGTGATTCATGGTGATATCAAGCCAGACAATCTGATCAGACGATCAGACGATAGCAAATTAGTTTTAACTGACTTTAGCGGTATTAAGCAGGTACGGACACCATTAGTTGGTGTTCAATTTAGTGCCATAGCGGCTTTGGGGGCATTCGGGTATATACCAACAGAGCAAATTCTCGGTAAACCTCGTCCCTGTAGTGACCTATATGCTGTAGGGATGATTGCCATTGAGGCACTCACAGGACTCAAACCCTTACACCTAGAAGAAGACCCATTAACCGGAGAAGCCCTTTGGCAGGACTACGCCACAGTCACTAAAGATTTCGCTGGCATTATTCAGCAGATGGTGCGCTATTACTTCAAAGACCGTTACCAGTCTGCTGATCAGGTTTTGGAGTCACTCCATTCCTTAACTAGTTCTAAACCATCTATAAACTTACCAATGTCTTCAGCACCACCAACATCCCCAAACCCCTACAAACAAAAAACTGACGATAATCTGGGTGAGCCAATTGAACCAGAGACTCTTGAAACAGAGGAAACAGAGGAAACAGAGGAAACAGAGGAAACAGAGGAAACAGAGGAAACAGAAGACATTTATTATCCCTCTGTGCCTACTATTCCTACCAGAAGGTCTAGTGGACTTAATCTCACCGCCATGGGAGTTTCCGCATCTGTAGCCTTGTTAGTAGTAGCTGGAGGCTTCTTGTTCTCATCGGGTGGCAACCAGGCAGAAACTAAGCTAGCACAGGCTGAGGAAAAGTACCAGCAAGGGGATTTAGACGCAGCGCTGAAGCTGGTAAAATCGATACCGGAAGATAGTGAAAACTATCAAGATGCTCAAAATGCGATCGCTCAGTGGAAAAGAGATTGGCAAGATGCCAAAGCCCTATTCCCCCAGATCAAAACCGCCTTTGAGCAACAGAAATGGGTAGAGGTAGTTGAGCAGGCTAGTCAGATTCCTAATATTGTCTTCTGGCAACGGCAAATACAACCTATGGTCAGCCAAGCTCAAGCCAGTCTTGAGAAGGAAGCTTACCAGTTACTAGAGCAGGCTTACAAGCAGGCTATCGAGAAAGACTTTACTGGTGCACTCAACACATTTAAACAAATCCCAAAGGGAACAAAAGCCTACGCTACAATTCAACAAAAAATTCCGGAGTACACTCAAAAGCGAAACATAAAAGCAAACTTCCTTCTTCAGCAGGCTTACAATCGAGCTGCTCAGAAAGACTTTACCAGTGCATTGGTATATTTGAAAAAAATTCCTAAAGATACCGATGCCTATCCTAAGGCTCAGGAAAAAATTGTTGACTATACCGCTAAGCAAGAAATTCGGGCTAAGTATCTCTCAAAGATGGCTTATAACCAAGCTGTTTTAAAGAACTACACTAAGGCTTTGGATTATTTGAAACAAATTCCTAAAGGTACCTCCGTCTATGCCAGTGCTCAAGCCACAATTCAGCAGTATGCTCGATAAGCTATTGTGCCGTTAAACTGTCTATTATTGAAATCAAACAAAAAAGATATATCCCAGTGCCCTTTTGCCGTAAGCTATCAGCTATTAGCTGATAGCTTACTTGTTTTACCCTACAGTAGTTAATTGATATTTACTACTAGCCACTAACCTGGGATTGCGATTCATTGCTACTTCTATAAAAGCAGGACTTTCTTTGTGCACTACTTCGGGAAATTTGCCCGAATTAGCCATAACTTGTCTACCTGGTGCGTAAGCTTCGATCACATTACCGCTCACAGAACACATTACCATTAAATAGTCACAAACTGGGCATTCAGTTTTGGTGACCTGATCTCCAGCACAAGCATAATGTGATGCTTGAGAACCGATTAAGTAGTGACGTTGAGCCATATTCCCACAGTTGGGACATCGGACTGATTGAGTTGTCTCCATTGCCGATTCTCCTCATTTACATGTCATGGCTTGAAGGAAATAAGTCAGACTTAAACTCAGAATTCAGAAAGTTTTTTAAATTTTTATGTTTTTAATTAAACCTAAAGTTGCTGTTCAAGTGCGGCAGTAAATTTTTCATAGTCAGCAACTCCTACAATAGTTTCTACCACTTCACCGCCCTTAAAAATCAGCACCGCAGGAATGCTGCGGATACTGTATTTTTTTGCAGTAGCTTTGTCGGCATCAATATCGATTTTTACTACCTGAGCGCGATCTTTGTACTCTTCAGAAAGTTTATCCATTAAAGGACCAATTTTACGACATGGACCACACCAAGGGGCTGTAAAATCAACGACAACTGGAACTTCAGAGGTTAAAAGTGCATCAAATTCACTGTCTTTGATGTAAGCAACTGTACTCATGATATATTCTTGAAATTTTTTAAAACTACCACAAATTTATAGTCAACGGTAAAGGGTAAAAGTCAATAACAGTCAAGATGGTTACCCCTTTTATCTTCCTTTAATAAAGAAGGGCGGTTAATCGGTTTGAATAGCTGTAATAACCAGGATGGCTAAGGCTATAGTTTGGTTTACCATGGTTATATGAAGTTGCTTGATGCATTAAATTATGGCTGCTGAGGAATTAGAAAGGGATAGCCTGATCGAAAGGCTCAACCAAGGTAGACAAGCGAAGGCAACTATGGGTGGCTATGCAGGTTATGGTTCACCGGCCTTCGGTCAACGCGCCCTAAATGGTGAGTTAGTGGATGATCCCCAAGAACAGCATGTAATTGAGTTAATTCGCCGTCACCATAAATCGGGCAAGTCATTACAACAAATCGCTAACTGGCTCAATCACCATGGCTATACAACCAAGCGTGGTCAGCAGTGGAAACGGATCTCGGTTAAGCGGGTTTTAGACCGGCTATACGGTAGAACCCCTAGGGTGTCTAGTTTGCCTCAAAACCCCAGTCAAGGGAACTTAAATCAGTAAGTAAATCAGTAAGCTCCAAGCTGGTAAAGTAGTTAGAACACCTTAAACAGAACGTTAGATAAGCCAGGGAACCTGATCGGACAATCCCATCAGACAATCCCATCGGACAATTGCCAAGCTAGGTCAGCAATGCCTAATTATTTGCCCCTAAGCCCAAATGGTGAAAGTCCCAGTATCCCTGGCAACCTATAAAAGCCAAAAGCTATGTCATATAAGGGTTAAAGATGATTTTGCTGTAACATCTATTTATTATATACCTTTATACAAGTTATGTGCATATTATTTATGCGTTTGCGGGATTTGTCTGTAACATCCCTCTAAAAAAACCCAGGCTCAGTAAATACACCAGCGCCATAGTGTGTAGCGGTTGGCGGCGGTCGTAGGTCACGGAAGTTCACGTATCAAATTAATTATGCAACTCAACGATCGACTTATCTGCGCCCCAACCCTAGAAGAGGCAATAGATCATCAGCCTTTGATCGTTGCTCCTGACACCCTCCTAATCGACGTAATTGCTTTGATGAGTCAGGAGGGAGGCAAAAGTTGTTCATTGCCCAATTTATACTCACCATCAGACCAGCTCAGCATTCGTGAGCCACGGTCTAGCTGCGTTTTGGTAATGGATTCAGACAAGTTGCTGGGAATCTTTACTGAGCGCGATATTGTCCGGCTCACGGCTAATGGCATTAACTTTCAAGAGGTAACAGTAGCTGAGGTCATGGCACAGCCGGTGATTACGTTTCCTCAAACTTCGTGTCGGGATATCTTTGCCGCCTTATTCATATTTCGTCGGTATCGGATTCGCCACTTACCAATTGTCGATGATCACGGTCAGCTCGTGGGTGTTGTCTCACCAGAGCGAATTCGCCAGGTATTGCGACCAGCCAATCTGCTCAAGTTACGGCGAGTATCAGAAGTGATGACCCCTCAGGTGGTTCATGCCCTTCCCACTGGCTCAGTATTGAGTTTAGCCCAACTCATGAATAACCACCGAGTTAGTTGTGTGGTGATTACCTCCGACCATGGAGAGGATATCTGTATGCCAGTGGGGATTGTCACAGAGCGGGATATTGTCCAATTTCAGTCTCTCAAGCTGAATTTGTCTAAAGTCCAGGCTCAGGATGTGATGAGTACACCTTTATTTCTGCTGAGTCCGGAGGATTCTCTATGGACAGCTCATCAGGAAATGCAAAAGCGTCGTGTGCGGCGATTGGTGGTGTCTTGGAATTGGGGTCAAGGAATCGGTATTGTGACCCAAACAACCCTGCTGCGAGTGTTTGACCCAATGGAAATGTATGGCATTGTGGAGACATTGCAGCAAACCGTTGAGCAATTAGACCCAGCCAAAGAATCCGTTAACAAATCCCACAAAGCCATTACCCCTGGTGAGGAATCTGGGGAGGTGCCAGAAAATGCGATCGCTTTATCAGGAGATAGTGTTAATCATAAATCAGAGCCACCCAATACAGACCAAAACAGAGACCAAAACAGAGAACTAACCGTGATTTTGTCACAACCGATAGAGGGTCAAGGATTAAATACTTCCCAACAGTGTGAGGCTTTCAATTACCCCAATAGTAACTTGGGTACCAGTCAAAATTATCAATTGTGTATCCTGCTCAACACTACTCAAGCTA
The DNA here is from genome assembly GCF_010692305.1 of Moorena sp. SIO4G3. Classification (NCBI taxonomy): domain Bacteria; kingdom Bacillati; phylum Cyanobacteriota; class Cyanophyceae; order Coleofasciculales; family Coleofasciculaceae; genus Moorena; species Moorena sp. SIO4G3. Next base: position 56,960 of record NZ_JAAHIG010000005.1, read on the forward strand.
TTCTAGAGAACCTACTTAAGCAATCTAACCTATCCTCAGAATTACGTCAAAGCCAGCTTAATTCAGCCTTAGATAATCTTGATCAAATGCGAGAGCTAATACAGAAACCCCTTAACCTATCTTGTCGAGATCAGGTGGTGGTAGATCAGGTAGGTACTTCTAGCAGTTAAGCTAATCCAGATTTAAGGGACATATTTGACTTGGTCTGAGTTTGTTGAACGGTGTTCGCCGTAGGCGTCCCTTGTTGGGTAGGTTAACGGTTAACAAAAACTAATTGGAATTCCTTGAGTGCTGGTAAAAAGTTTTTGTTTTCATGACTAGGGCGCGTCAGTTTAATCAGGGCAAAACGTTGGATAGGAGTTAGTTCTGCCCACTGTTGAGTAGTTACTACAACTCCCAATTCCATAGCTTTTTCCGCCACGGTAGATGGAATTACCTGAGAATTCATCCAGGGAGCTTGGGGATCAACAGGTAAATTAGAAGCGGGTTTTCCTGTATAGTTTATAACTAGGTGTTGAACATAGTCTCCATACTTTTGGATTGACTCAGTCGTAGTGCAGGGTATCTCTACCAGTTGCTGACGCTCGTGTTGATTAAACTGATGCCAGTGGCTCAGTTTAAGTTTGATGCCGCAAGTGTCTAATTTCATCCGCACTTGCATAGGAATACACCGTAAGGAATCCACAAAATCCGCTTCAAATTGAAAAAAATTAGTCATAGTATTCTCAAACTTATTCATTAATAATGTTTTCTCGTGCTAGTACTGCGGATAATCCAGTAACTAATTGATAGAGATATAATTGCAATTGCTAATCCAATTACCTGGCTTCCAGAAGTAGTTTTAAGGTCAAGAATAATAATTTTACGGGCAACGGCAATTAAAGACGTAACAACAACTAACTCAAGTTGAATAACATGTTTTCGCAGATAAGCGGTTATATTCTCTAAAATTTCTAGTGCAATAAGAATATTTAGAAACAGTCCAAATATTTTGAAAAGTGTTTTGCTCAAAACTATTGCTTCTGGATTAGTTATTTCTTTAAATAGTGAGATAACTAGGCTCCTAAGTGCAACCAAAATTACCACCACCATCACCAAAGAGAGAACTTTGGAAACAAACCCCTCGAACAGATTTAGCCCGTATAAGAAATTCTCATCTTTGGCTGCATCTCTAAGTTTTTGGAAGAGTTGTCTTAACCGCCTCATAGGAATAGGTTAGTAAAAAGACAGATGATGGTTGATTTTAACACTTCCACGGGGTATTAACCTAACAGATCAGTCAATCTCGTGGTTGCCTTTCCCTGAGGCCACCTCCGATGTTCAACTATCGCAATCTCTATGACTTCATAAAGCCAAGACGATCAACAAGAGGGAGGGCGTTGCTGATTCATGCAATGATTGAGGGTAATTGGTAATTGGTAATTGGTAATTGGTAATTGGTAATTGGTAATTGGTAATTGGTAATTGGTAATTGGTCACTGATCCCACTACACTTGACGAAGTTCCTTAGTTCACTAGCCCCAGAGGGAGAATAGACCGGAAGAGGGGTCAGAGGGCAGGGCTGTTTCATTTTCAGGAATAAATTGTCTTTTTCTACGGGTGAAAGGGAGCTGGGGTGCTGGGGAGAGGTTTTTTTTCAGGTTAAAAATAACTTTTTATTAGCTTTAATCCCCCCTATCTCC
>NZ_JAAHIG010000050.1:0-38621 GCF_010692305.1 Moorena sp. SIO4G3
TCCCTACTCCCTACTCCCTACTCCCTACTCCCTACTCCCTACTCCCTACTCCCTACTCCCTACTCCCTACTCCCTACTCCCTACTCCCTACTCCCTTTGTTATAAAATCTATTAATCAGATATGATAGCTGTTAATCCTAAGGGATAAATTCAGCAAATTTGATCGACAAAACCTGGACTAGATAACAGAAAAAGACACAAAAATTATTATGGCAACGTTACATGGCAGTTGGATATCTAGGGAAACTAATGGTCATCTATTTATTTGGGGAGAAACCTGGCGCACGAAGGCGCAGATATTAACTACTGCCAATGAGATGTCATGTCACCCGTTTGCCATGACTGAGGAAGAATTGACGTCTTTTTTAGAGTCTCATCGTCTGTCCATCGGTCAATTTTTAGAGGTGTCTGAGCAGGCTCGTTCAGGTAGTCGTAAGCGTGGCGCTAAACAGGATCACCATCCCTGGCAGTCTCAAATTGTTCTGTTACCTACTGAAGCATCATCCAAAGGTGAGCCAGGTTATCCAGTGCTGTCTAGCAAAGTGTTTTTAGATAGTGCAGACGATAGTCCAGACGATAGTCCAGAGGGTGGCCAGTGGGAATTGCAACCATGGCAAGTGCAAGGGGTAAGTCTGGAACCGATGGCAGCGGTAAGATTTCTCCAAGCTTTACCCCTGGGCTCCTTTGAAGTCTCAGACGGCTACCTGGGAGGGGAGTTGCGTTTTTGGTCTCAGGTGATGCGCTGGAGCTTGGATCTGCTGAGTCGGGGTAAGTTTTTACCAGGAGTGTACCGATTGCCTGATGGTAAGGTAAGGGCTTGCTGGCAACCTCTGCTTGATAGTACTACCGATCAAGTCCGTCTAGAAACCTATATCAAGTTCATGCCCTCGGCTTGCTGTGCTTATCCACAACAGGTTAGTTCTCCAGAGTTCACCCTTCAACCTGCAACCGATTTGGTTAAGGCTCAGGAATTGCTACTGGGATTCTTGAGTAGTGTGGTTAATACACAGGTGCGGGATTTTGTCAAGGGTGAGTCGGTGCCAGTAGTAGATTCACCGATGGTGGAATGGTTGCGATCGCTTTCTTCTAATTCAGATAATTCAGAAACCCTAGCCCTAGAGTCAACAACCCTAGGTCGATTAGCCGCAGCCCTCTCGACTTGGAACACTCCGGTGCAACAGAATTTAGTGACACCGACGTCCAAGAGGTTGAGGCAAAATCTGTTTCGTACTTGTTTTATCCTGAAGCCTCCTACCTCTGACCAAGAGAGTTGGTGCTTGGCCTATGGCTTACAAGCGGTTGATGACCCAGACCTGGTGGTGGATGCTGAGACGATCTGGAATTACTCCGGAGAGCGATTGGAGATTAACCAGCGAACTATTGAACAACCTCAGGAAACCTTCCTAAAAGGGTTAGGATTAGCGACTCGACTCTATCCTCCCATTGAACCTAGCCTACACCAATCCCGTCCTGAGTTTTGTGAGCTAACCATAGTAGATGTGTATGAGTTCATTAGGGCAAGTGCATGGCGGTTGCAAAACAATGGCTTGGGTATTGTGCTACCCCCAGGATTGAAACCAGGCACGGGAGCCAAACGCTTGGGGATTAGTCTTGTGGCGGAAGTGCCACCACAAAAGAAGAATCAACGGTTAGGACTCCAAAGCTTACTGAAGTTTAAGTGGCAACTGGCGATTGGAGATAAAACCATCTCGAAGCGGGAGTTTAATCGCTTGATGGCACTGAAATCTCCCCTAGTGGAGGTGGATGGGGAATGGATGGCGTTACAACCGTCCGATGTCCGTGCAGCTCAAGAGATGTTTAAGGGTTCGACAGATAACATGACTCTGTCGGTAGAGGATGCTTTGCGGATCACTACTGGTGATAATAATACCTTGGCAAAACTACCGGTAGTCAAGTTTGAAGCATCGGGAGCCTTGCAAGAGTTAATTACTAACTTACAGGGGAATCAATCCCTGAAGCCGATTCCTCAACCCGCTAGTTTTCAGGGGCAATTGCGACCCTATCAAGCAAGAGGGATGGGCTGGCTGGCGTTTCTGGAACGTTGGGGTTTGGGTGCTTGTCTGGCGGATGATATGGGCCTTGGTAAGACGGCACAACTGATTGCGTTTCTGTTGCATCTTCAGGAAGAAGGTACGCTGAATGGGCCTTGCTTAGTGGTATGTCCCACCTCTGTGCTAGGAAACTGGGAACGGGAAGTAAAGAAATTTGCGCCATCCCTGAAAACTATTGTCCATCACGGGGATAAACGCTCCAAAGGGAAAGCCTTTGCTAAGGCAGTTAAGACTAAGCAGGTGATCATTACCAGTTATTCCTTAGTACATCGGGATGCCACTACCCTGGATGGGGTGGAATGGCAGGGGGTGGTGCTGGATGAAGCTCAGAATATTAAGAATCCTAGCGCTAAGCAATCCCAAGCGGTGAAGCAACTTTCCACTAGCTTTCGGATTGCCTTAACCGGTACTCCCGTGGAAAATCGGTTGTCGGAATTGTGGTCAATTATCGATTTTCTCAATCCTGGGTATTTAGGCGACCGCCAATTCTTCCAACGTCGATTTGCTGTACCCATTGAGAAGTTTGGCGACCGGGATTCCTTGCAGACCATGCGATCGCTAGTGCAACCCTTTATCCTCCGTCGCCTCAAAACCGATAAGTCTATTATTCAAGATTTGCCCGAAAAGCAGGAAATGAATGTTTTTTGTGGTCTTTCCGCAGCCCAAGCTACGGTTTATCAACAGTTGGTGGATGATTCTTTAGCACAAATTGAAGAAGCTGAGGGGATTAAGCGCAAGGGCATGATTTTGACCTTGTTGTTGAGACTCAAGCAATTATGTAATCATCCCGCTCTGTTGGACAGTAAAGGGAAAAAGACTAAGGGGAAAACGGGAGATAATTCCTTGATGTCTAGCCAGCAGTCGGGTAAGTTACGACGGTTGGAAGAAATGTTAGAAGAAGCGATTTCTGAGGGAGACCGTGGCTTAATTTTTACCCAATTTTCGGAATGGGGTAAATTGCTGAAACCCTATTTAGAGGAAAAATTCGGCAAGGAAGTTTTATTCCTCTATGGCGCAACTCGTAAGAAACAACGGGAGGAAATGATTGATCGCTTCCAGAATGACCCCGATGGTCCATCGATATTTATTCTGTCTCTGAAAGCCGGTGGCACGGGATTGAATTTAACGAGAGCTAATCATGTGTTTCATGTAGACCGCTGGTGGAATCCAGCGGTGGAAAATCAAGCCACTGACCGCGTCTTTCGGATTGGTCAAAAACGCAATGTTCAAGTCCATAAGTTTATCTGTACTGGCACTGTGGAGGAAAAGATTAATGACATTATTGAAAGTAAGAAACAGTTAGCAGAACAAACCGTGGATGCTGGAGAAGATTGGTTGACAGAAATGAATACGGAACAATTGCGGGATTTGGTGTTGCTTGACCGGAGTGCGGTTATTGATGATTAGGGAGTAGGGAGTAGGGAATCGGGAATCGGGAATCGGGAATCGGGAATCGGGAGTGCGTAGGGTGCGTTAGGGGCGGACTTGACCTAATTTTTACGGTAGCCAGGGTTGAGATAGTCCGCCCCGTAACGCACCACCGGGTTAAACAGTGCGTAGGGTGCGTTAGGGGCGGACTTGACCTAATTTTTACGGTAGCCAGGGTTGAGATAGTCCGCCCCGTAACGCACCACCGAGTTAAACAGTAAAAGTGAGATGCACCCGCATAAAGGGAGCATTTCCGCTTTGTTAATTCCTGATTATGATCCCCCTAAATCCCCCTTAATAAGCTATCCATTAGGCAAAAGTAGTCGAAACGGTGATAGAGACTAGGATTTAGGCAAGGATTGGGAGAGGAGTGGTGAGAGCCATTATTAGACGAATAGGGGTTTCCCAAGACTGCGATCACAAAATAAGAAGTGCGATCGCAAAATAAGAAGTGCGATCGCAAAATAAGAAGTGCGATCGCTAGACGAATAGGGGTCTCCCAAGAGTGCGATTGCCAACTCAATGAGAGGCTAGGCCAAATCATAGCTATCGCCACTGGGAAACGCTTCGCGCTTATTGGGCGGGTTGAAGCTGCTCCCCACCCAAACACTGTACTGGCGTGGCTTGATACCGTAGGGAGCGCTTCAACCTCCGCTGTGCCGCCCAATCTTTCCCAGTTGTAGTATCAACTTAACAATCGTGTTCGCACTTTGTGGACAGCAAGGCATTGGTTGTGAGAGTATCAGAGGAAAAGTCAATCAGGGGATGAAGAAGAACAAATGAAGGATTGGATAAGCCAGGAAATAAATCCCAAATTTTTCAGGACATACGCCATGCCAAAAGATTGAGAAAGACACTGTTGCTCAAAGCGCGAACATCCAGGAGAAACAGTACCGAAAGCGAGTGGTAATGCGAACAAAAGCCAAAGTATCTACAGATTTTGGTCAAATGAGAAAGTGAAAAAAACACAAATATTGGCTTCACACAGGGAAGGTGTAGTCAGGAGGTGTGTAGAAGCAGGAGTAGTACTGGCTATACAGGATACGACCGACTTGGAGTATACAACACATGAAGCAACCAAAGATTTGGGATATATCAATCAGACTCCTCAACAAGGAATCAAAGTTCATAGCTGTATAGCAGTAAGTAGCAAAGGAGAACCATTGGGAATGCTACATCAGCAGAGTTGGACAAGAAAGCAAAGGAGTGGAAAGAAAAAAGAACGCAAGAAAAAACCAATTCAAGAAAAAGAAAGCTATCGATGGTTACAGACAGCTAAAGGAGCCGAAGAAGGACTAGCCGAAAAAATCCAGCTTATACATGTTGCAGATCGTGAGGCTGATATCTTTGAGTTATTTGCCCAAAAGCGCTCTGCCAATAGCGAATTACTGATTAGAGGAGAGTATAACCGCAGAGTGAAAGAGGAGATGGGATATCTGTTACCGATGATTGAACAAGGGTCAATTTTAGGTACAATGACCATTAACTTGGAGCGTAATCCCAAACGTCGAGCTCGTCAAGCAACATTGCAAATCCGAGGGATGAGAGTCACACTGGAAGTACCTCAAAATCACCCCAAACCTCACAATCTCCATCCAGTGGAAATTAACGTACTACTGGTAGAAGAAACGGAGAAACCGGCTGATGGTAGTCAACCTATTCGTTGGTTGTTGCTCACTACTCTACCCATTGATGACTTCCAACAAGCTTGGCAATGTGTACGGTGGTATAGCTATCGATGGCTTATAGAACGCTTTCACAAAACCGCTAAAAAGTGGTTGACGCGCGCGAAAAACTTCAACTCCAAACCCGAGAGCGTTTACTCAAAGCATTGGCTACTTATAACATTGTTGCTTGGCGACTAATGTGGTTGACGTAATCTCGCTCGACTTAATCCGAATGCTTCTTGCCAAGTTGTTTTCTCTCCAGCGGAATGGAAACTCTTGCGACGTAAATTTCAACCCAAAAACCGCTCGAAAAAACCTCCTACTCTTCATCAAGCTCTGATGAGCGATTGCGCGCTTGGGTGGATTTTTGGCTCGTAGTGGAGATGGTGAACCTGGCCTGAAAACTCTCTGGCGAGGGCAAACGACCTTCTACCATTTGTTTGAAGGTTCACAACTTGCTTCTACATCCTAGTCTCTATCACCGTTTCGACTACTTTTGCCTAATGGATAGCTTAATAAGGGGGACTTTTGAAGAACTATACTGATACTTTCACCAGTACAACAAAAATCAATAACGGTAGTACTAACAATCAATTTAAGTACTGAAATATAGCAATTTTATCTCACATCAGGTACAAAGGGATACCCCTAAATCCCCCTTAATAAGGGGGACTTTGAGGCTCAGAAGCGTACCTCATAAATGCAATAAACGCTATAGTCCAATCTTATCACTGTTCCCTGTTCCCTGTTCCCTGTTCCCTGGGCGCAGCCCTATAATTTGCTTACCCTTCATTGTCATTTGCCGCAATAGATGCAAGGGGTTTGATCGTTTTCAAAATCTGATCAGCTAGGGTTGCTTCGGCTAGTTCAAGCTCATAATGTTGTTGGAGGTTCAACCAAAAGTGGGGAGTAGTACCGAAGTATCTGGATAGCCTCAGGGCTGTATCGGTAGTAATGGTTTTTTTGCCGTTTACAATGGCATTGATCTGTGTTAAGGGTATATGGATATCCTCAGCCAGTTGATTCTGGCTGATGCCGAATGGTTTGATAAATTCTTCTAAAAGAATTTCACCGGGAGTAATAGGGGGAAGTTTTGTAGTCATTAGTGATAATCCACAATTTCAACATAACTATTCAGCGATCAGCTTTCAGTTATCAGCTTAAGCGCTACGCCCACGCTACGCGAACAGTTTATGCGCTACTTGAGGTGCTATCTGCTATCAGCATTCGGCTGATCGCTGACCGCTGACCGCTGAATGCTTAAAAAGAATCAACGGTTTTTTTTCCACCCTACAAGCTTCTTCAGTTTGGATACTATTATTAATATTATGTATATAGTTTTAAAAAAAAAATTCAATCCGTTGACGTTGAGCCAAGTTAGGGGAAAAGCTTCAAAAGTATAAACTTTCAGAGCTTATTCGTAACAAGCGATACCAAGTTTAATATTCCGTTATTTCTTACCTTTGATTCGCTTACGGTAAGCAATACCGAGATTATTTTGTGTCATTGCCCAATCTTCAGGAAAAGCCTCAAAGGTTCTAACTGTTAGAGCCTGTTGGTAACAAGCGATCGCATCTTCAATATTCTGTGCTTTCTCACCTTTGATTCGGTTACCGTAAGCAATACCGAGATTATTTTGTGTCATTGCCCAATCTTCAGGAAATGCCTCAAAGGTTCTGACTGTAAGAGCCTGTTGGTAACAAGCGATGGCATCTTCTATATTCTGTGCTTTCTCACCTTTGATTCTTTCATAGTAAGCAATACCGAGATGATTTTGTGTGATTGCCCAATCTTCAGGAAAAGCCTCAAAGGTTCTGACTCTAAGAGCTTCTTTGAAACAAGCGATGGCATGTTCTATATTCTGTGCTTTCTCACCTTTGATTCGCTTACGGTAAGCAATACCGAGATTATTTTGTGTGATTGCCCAATCTTCAGGAAATGCCTCAAAGGTTCTGACTCTAAGAGCTTCTTGGTAACAAGCGATGGCAACTTCTATATTCTGTGCTTTCTCACCTTTGATGCGGTTCTTGTAAGCAATACCGAGATTATTTTGTGTCCCTGCCCAATTTTTAGGAAAAGCATCAAAGGTATAAACTCTAAGAGCCTTTAGGAAACAAGCGATGGCATCTTCTATATTCTGTGCTTTTTCACCTTTGATCCGGTAAATGTAAGCATTACCGAGATTAGATTGTGTCCTTGCCCAATCTTTAGGAAAAGCCTCAAAGGTTCTGACTCTAAGAGCTTCTTTGAAACAAGCGATAGCTTTTTCTAAATTCTCAGCTTTGTTGCCAACAATACGATTTATATAAACAGTACCAAGAATATATTGAGTTCGCGCCCATTCTTGGGATAGAGTTTCCCGGGGACGTAATTGTAAAACAGTTTCTAATCCAGTAATGGCTATTTCTGTAGCATTTGCTCTTCTTCCTGGAAATTCATAAATATCAATACAAAGACTTTCTACTATTCCGGCAATCGCTTCTTGTTCTTCAGGTTTTAGGTAAGCACAAGTCTTAAGGAGCCACTGTTCTAAAATTTTTGCAAAAGAGCTATTTAATTTATCAGTATTAGATTCAATAACATCATGAATAGCTTGTAAATCACCATCATTTTCATACTCTAGTAATAGTAGCTTTTTCAACAAATCATAATACTCGTCACTACTATCAACTATATCTTGAGATACGTCCTGTAGTTTTTCCTGTTCAATATCAGCTTGAAAGGGAGTATAATATTGAAGCAAATCAATATCTCTATCGACAGGAAACTCGATTACTCCAGAACGCCAATCAAAAAAATCAGGAGCACGACGAACTAAATACTTTAATGTATATTTCCTTACTGTAAACACTAAGCAACAATTAAAATCATCTCTAAATCTTTCCCGTTGCCAATTGAGATGACCTAATAAGGTAGCTAAAGCCTCTCTTTGATAGGATTTTTTAGGATTTTCAAGGGTACGTTTAATATAATCGTCTAAGGCTAAAGACTTTTCAAGGCCACTAATCACTAAAATATCAATGGGATTGTCGTTAACCTTTTCCTCAATCAGATCATATAAATTATAAATAGAATGGTCTAGCTTTAAAACATCAACGGTTTTATCGTTAATATCTTGTTTAATTTCTTCAATAATTCTTTTTTCTTGTATAGGAGTACACCGCACAAATAAAATCCCAAAGCCTTCACGCCAAGATAAATCGCGTTTTAACCTCAGATAAGATTCTTGTTCATCTGATCTAAATTTTTGTGAATTTAATCTCGACATTGTACTCATTTATCAGCTATCAGCTATCAGTTATCAGCTTATGTGCTACGCACACGCTACGCGAACAGTTATCAGCTATCAGTTAATGGGCTAGATCACAGCGTCGAAGCCTGTGCCACCCAGGCTACGGGAATGGCTCACGGCTGACCGCTGACTGCTGAATGCTCACTATTAGTTAAATCACGAAGAGCAGATTTAAATTCAGATGTCCCTTCAATTAAAGGGTGAACATCATACCAACGTACAGGATTACCCTCTCCATCAAACTCTCGATATTCCAACACACAACGACGGAATAGCAAACTACGATAGTATTCATCATTAGGGATAGACTTGGAAAGAGAAACTTCAGCTAATTTTTGCCATTCTTCAGAACTAACCGCATTACGATAGGTGCTATCTCTGGCATCACTAACCGCCCGCCTCACTATTCTTGTAGTAATCGGGAAATCATCAATATAACGCATGACTGACTGCATTAATAGCATCAACTCTCGCACATGACCACCAGTCATAGAGCACAACTCAATGCGACTGTCTTGACTATCAAAGATTTGTGTATCAATATCAATCGTAGGGTCAACTAAGTGAATCCTTTTTTCAATAACTTCTTTTAATTTATCTAATCCTTGTGAATAGGGTTTGTTGTCACGGTTTTTTACCATAATCATTGGTAACACTTGAGGAGTAGCATAAATATTTCTTAATTCAGTCGCTTGACTGGAATAGGCTAAGGAAATTGGCACTGTATAAACTACGTGACAATTCAACGCTGTTAATTGACTGCTATAGTCAAGAAATATTTCTTCGTGACTTGTTCTGTCATTCCCTTTTTCCAGGGGGATGATTCTATCTAAGTTATCTGCTATCACAACAATGTTGGATTGGTCGTTAGGTAATCTATGTTGAGCATCTTCAATAAATTCATTTAACGCTTCAATTAAAGATACACTATAATTATCAACCTGTTTTCTAATGGTTTCACGGCTACTAGGATTTCGTCTTAAGGTTGTAGTCAATTTACTAAAAATCTGAATTTGAGCTTCAACCGTTAATTTTTCAAATTCCACCTCGGATAACGCCAAATCCTTTAATTCAGTCCACCGAGACTCTAACCAATTTAATAACGGATTTGGAGCAGCATAATCTTTAAGTTTCTCTAAAATATTACGAGTACAAGCTAACAGAATATCTGTATATTGAGCATCGATTTCATCAATATCCCCTTCCGTTGCTGGAAAATAAACCACAAAGCAGCCATTCTTCTGTAAATAATCTTCCAGACGCAATAACTCGGTTGATTTCCCCACACCCCGATGTCCAGTATAAAGTTGACAAGTCGCTTGGTCTGAAAAGAGGATAGTTTTACCAATTTCCCGGAAAATATTGTCATCTCCCCTGACTTCACTACAGTTTACATAAGCTGGATCGTTGGCTGGTAAGGGATAAAATGGTTGAAATTTATTGTAGATTTTTTTGATTAAGCTCATGGGGGGTGATGTGTCTAGTGGTTTTCAATTTGGTGAGGTACAGAGTTCCTGGTTTTAGGGAACAGGGAACAGGGAACAGGGAACAGGGAACAGGGAACAGGGAAGAGAGAACAGGGAACAGGGAGACTTTTGGCAACGTTACACAAGTTAATAAAATAACGCACCACCGGATAAAACCGTAACAATGAGATGCCCCCGATGGCAATTGCCCTATGGCTGGCTGGTAATCATCCTATTATAAAATAATATATTGCGGTTTTTAATTAGGTGAGGTATACAATTTAGGGATTTTAGGAAACAGGGAATAGCGATGCAGAGGTGCGACCCGTGGCGAATTTAATTCGCCTACGGAAAACGCACCATTACGGTCTTGGGGGTTTCCCCCACTCGCGCTTTGCATCAAGACGGGAACAGGGAACAGTTCGTAGGGTGGGCAAAATGATATTATCTAGAGTTGTTAAAATAACCAAAGGGTTTTTGTCCACCCTACTTACTCAAAGGTTCTAATTTTAAGAGCTTCTTGGAAATAAGCGTTGGCAAGTTCAATATTCTGTGCTTTTTCACCTTTGATTCGCTTACGGTAAGCAATACCGAGATTATTTTGTGTCATTGCCCAATCTTCAGGAAAATCCTCAAAGGTATAAACTATAAGAGCCTGTTGGTAACAAGCGATTGACCGTAGGTCACGCTACGCGAACGCATCTTCAATATTCTGTGCTTTCTCACCTTTGATTCTTTCATAGTAAGCATTACCGAGATTATTTTGAGTCGATGCCCATTTTTCGGGAAATGCTTGACGGGAGTATACTTCTAAAGCCAATTGGTAGCAAGCGATTGACCGTAGGTCACGCTACGCGAACGCTTCTTCAAGATTCTGTCTTTTCTGACCTTTGATTCGGTTACGGTAAGTAATACCGAGATTGAATTGAGTCAATGCCCATTGTTCGGGAAAAGCTTCACGGGTGCGTACTTCTAAAACCAATTGGTAGCAAGCGATTGACCGTAGGTCACGCTACGCGAACGCTTTTTCAATATTCTGTCTTTTCTGACCTTTGATTCGTTTACGGTAAGCAAGACCGAGATTTTTTTGAGTCGATGCCCAATCAACAGGAAAAGCATCACGGGTGTAAACTGCTTTTGCCAATTGGTAGCAAGCGATGGCATTTTCTAGGTTTTGTGCCTTCTGCCCTGTTATTCTCTTAGCGTAAGCACGACCGAGATTGAATTGAGTCATTGCCCATTGTTCGGGAAAAGCTTCACGGGTGTAAACTGCTTTTGCCAATTGGTAGCAAGCGATGGCATTTTCTAGGTTTTGTCCTTTCGGACCTGTGATTCTGTCATAGTAAGCAATACCGAGATTGTTTTGAGTCATTGCCCATTGTTCGGGAAAAGCTTCACGGGTGTAAACTGCTTTTGCCAATTGGTAGCAAGCGATGGCATCTTCGAGGTTTTGTGCTTTCGCTCCTGTGATTCGGTTACGGTAAGCAATACCGAGATTGTTTTGAGTCATTGCCCAATCAATAGGAAAAGCTTGATGGGTGCGTACTTCTAAAGCCAATTGGTAGCAAGCGATGGCATCTTCTAGGTTTTGTGTTTTCTGACCTGTGATTCGGTTACGGTAAGCACTACCGAGATTGTGTTGAGTCGTTGCCCATTGTTCGGGAAAAGCTTTACGGGTGCGTACTTCTAAAGCCAATTGGTAGCAAGCGATTGACCGTAGGTCACGCTACGCGAACGCTTTTTCTAGGTTTTGTGCCTTCTGCCCTGTGATTCTTTCAGAGTAAGCATTACCGAGATTGTTTTGAGTCATTGCCCATTGTTCGGGAAAAGCTTCACGGGTGTAAACTGCTTTTGCCAATTGGTAGCAAGCGATGGCATTTTCTAGGTTTTGTGCTTTCGGACCTGTGATTCTGTTATGATAAGCAATACCGAGATTGTGTTGAGTCGTTGCCCAATATTCGGGAAAAGCTTTACGGGTGATAACAGTTAGTGCCACGTCATAGCCAGTGATGGCAATTGAACTATTGCTGGCTTTTTCACCCAAGGGGAATTGCTGAATTAGATTGCTGAAGTCAACAATAACTGCTGCTATATTTTCCGCTTCATTTGGTTTAACTTCAGCCAGCTTAGTTGTTGCCCAATCCCGAAATAGTTCTGCTAATCTAGGATGAATTTTGTCTGTATTGTCTGCCAGTAATGGGTAAACTATCTGGGCGTCACCATTACTGTCTCTAGTTGCTTGTAGTACATCTAAGAGAAAGTCAAGTTGGGCATCAGATGTATTCTCAGGCATTGCCATCAACTGATCTTCAATAGTTCTTAAACTATTATAGTACTACTTTAATTTAAAGGAAACAGGCAAGAGGCAATAGGTATGTTTTAAAAAATACATATAAACGCTATTTTTAAGTAAATTTATCTGTCAATCGATGCTTATAAATACCAATTATGCTAACGCTAAAGTTATGCGTTAGCATTTTTTTACTACCCCTAAAACTCCCCACAAAAAACTTTTAAAAACCCTTGACAATTAAAATTATAATCATTACAATAATCAATGTAAACAAATTGAATGTTTGACCTATGTCAGAATTTACTCCAAACTCCAACAAACAACCGGTTAAGCACATCTTAAAGGGTTCTCGTAAAGCAGTACTCAACACTATGTACGCCCTTTATGGTCTGCGCTATGCAGAGATTTCCGAGTGGAGTCCTCTGCAGCCCACGGAGGTTCCAGGGGAATTCATTACTATCATGACCAAGTACTTGTTGTTGCCATAACACCTTGTCTTGATGCAGTCGCTCATGGGGGAAACCCCCAAGACCGCGCTGCATCGCTAAATTTATGGGGGGGTTTCCCCCCCTTGGCCAATCCCATCGGATCATATCCGGATTGGTTTGGAAATTCACTGACATAGGTCATTGAAATAGCCGTGGATAGTATTTCTACGGCTATTTTTTTAGGGAATTAAGAATTAAGAATTAAGAATTTAGAATTAAGAATTTAGAATTGGGAAGTTAGAATCGGGAATCGGGAATCGGGAATCGGGAATCGGGAATCGGGAATCGGGAATCGGGAATCGGGAATGCAATACTTGTGGTTCAGTAACCCTGTATCACAACATCATCATCTCAAAGGGATGATAAAATTAATAAAGGGTTTGTCATAGCTATTAGGTAGACAGGATTTTTTACCTCTTACCTATTGCCTCTTACCTATTGCCTATTGCCTCTTGCCTCTTGCCTTATGAAATCTCAAATACCTGACTTAAAAGAACTTTATGAAACGGAGTACGATCAGTGGTTAACTGAAACAGTTAGGCTCCTGAAAACTGGTCAATTGGAAGGGTTAGATTATGAAAACTTAATCGAGGAACTAGAAGCATTGGGACGCAGTGAAAGAAATGCTGTCAAAAGTTTACTATTGCAGATAATCATTCATCTAATGCTGTACCAATATTGGGAATCCGAGATGGAGCGAAATAGGAATCACTGGGCAGGGGAGATTATTACCTTTCGGGTGCAACTAGAGGATAAACTTACCACTAATCTTCGCAATTACTTAGGGGATGAATTACCCAAAATTTATCAAAATGCTTTATTGATTGTCCAGAAAAAAACTCAGCTTACTGCTCTACCTGAACAATGTCCTTATTCGTTTGAGCAGTTACTGGATAAGCATTGGTTTCCTAATCAATAGGGTGCATCTCATATTTGTAAAAAAAAGGGAATCGGGAATCGGGAATCGGGAATCGGGAATCGGGAGTTTGGAGTCGGGAGTAGTGTGGAAATTTTATTATTTAGCATTATGTGAGCATTCAGCTTCAATGTAAGCTAACATTTCCTCAAATTGTGGATCGTCTTGATATTTTACCGCTAATTTGAGCCAAGGATTTTCTTGATTCATTAATTCCTTCTGGAGTACCTTAAATACAGCTTTCTTTCCCTCTAAAGGTAATTGCTGTACTAACATAATTACTTGCTCAATTGTTATATTTAAGGTAGGCATAGCGATCACTTTGTGAAAGTTTATACTTTTTTTATTATATAGCGGTGTATAGCCTAATGAGGTACACAAGATTTGTTCCCTGTTCCCTGTTCCCTGTTTCCTTTGCTAGAATTTTGTCAGTCAATCAGGGCGTCTTCTTCATCAAATATGTATCGAGTTCCGAATACTGAGAAAATAGGCGTTGCTGAATTAAGGAATGAATGCGCAATCATCTGGTTTTGTTAAAGCCCCCTAAATCCCCCGAGCGAGCAATCCCTCGCTCGGGGGACTTTGAACGTCTTATTCCCCCCAGAATTGGGGGGTTAGGGGGGCAAAACCATACCCAGAATCAGCAACGCCAGAAAATAAGCTATCTATCAAGGATGATTACTTCAGACATTCTCAATCCTCTTCCTCAAGGACGGAAGTGACCAAATCCCCCAACGTTCTACCTTTACCGGCAATGGCAGCTGAGGGAGTCCGGCGCAATACGTTTGGTTCACTATCCGAAAGAATCGTCACAATTACACGAGCTTTGGAAACTTTTGGTGCATCTGTTAACCATTGAATTTGACCATTTTCGATAATGGCTTCATAACTTTGAAGCATTGCTCTCTCCTGGTTTAAAAGCTAATGTTGGATTATAATATAACGCATTTCTATATGTCCAAAACTAGCACAAATATATAGGAATTTTTGGCCGGGCTGTATCGGTTTATCATAATACCAAAAACTACTCGGATGGGTGGTGCGTTACGGGACGGGCTGTCTATGGGGCGAAGGGGCGGAAAATCAGGGCTCGCCTGTGGGTGGTGCGTTACCGGACGGGCTGTCTATGGTGCGAAGGGGTGGAAAATCAGGGCTCGCCCGTCCCTAACGCACCCTACTGGCTGTCTATGGGGCGAAGGGGCGGAAAATCAGGGCTCGCCCGTGGGTGGTGCGTTACGGGACGGGCTGTCTATGGGGCGAAGGGGCGGAAAATCAGGGCTCGCCCGTCCCTAACGCACCCTACGCAACTCTTGCCTTTTGCCTTTTGCCTATTGCCTATTGCCTATTGCCTATTGCCTATTGCCTCTTGCCTTTTCCGGCAATAAGTGTATTTACAACCTAGATACAAACCCTATCCCACTCCACTCTCTCAAAATAGGTAAAACCCAAGTAATCGGCTTACGCTCTTCTACTGTCACCCTAACCGTTGTTGTGGTTCCTGGGGAAATTTCCAACTGGGGTCCAAGGGAAGATGACCATTGATAACCACTGGGGGTTTTTGAGTCAAGTTGTAATTTAGCGATCGCTTCGATTTTACCTCCTTCTTCACCCATTAATTTTTGTACTACTTCGGGATTTCCGATCACAGAACTCGCCCCTGCTGAGGTCACGGAAAAGGGAGAAACTTCGGTAATTTTCCCCACAATTCCCCCATATCTTGTCCGTTTTACTGTATCCGGTGTAATTAAAATCCCCATTCCCGGTTGAATTTTCTTGCCATCCTCCACAGCAAAATAGGTTACGCTCATCATGTCACTGGCTTTACCTGGTGTTTGTAGGGTTCCCAGGGCATTTCCGGGGTTGAGATATTCCCCGACAGTAGCCGTTATTTCTAGAATACATCCGGTGTGGAGACTTTTAATAATACTGTTATCTGCAACTTCTTTTTGTAATCGGGCGATGGCTTGCTGTATTTCCTGAATTTGATTATTCTCAGTATTAGTAGCTTCCAGATTATCCTGTTCTAGTTGTTTACTACGGGTGTCTAAGGTTTCCAATTCCGCCTTAATTTGAGTAATAGTATTGGTATTTTCTAAATAGTTCTGTTGTAGTTCCGTTTCCTGTACCTGCAACTGTTGCAACTGGGCTTGAATCTCGGAGATAGTTTGACGGATTTCTCGATAGTCTTGTTCTGCTTGTAAAACCCGTTCCGAGGAAATTGCTCCTTGTTGTTGTAAGTCCCGTTGCTTGGCCAGTCGCTGTTGTAGTATCGGGGTTAATTCTTCCGCATCTTTGAGCTGTTGTTGGAGGCTACGGCGCTGGCTCAAGATGCTAGTTAATCCTTGATCTTGGAGGCGGGGAGTCAAGGTTTCAGTATCTCGTAACCGTTGTTGTAAGCTGGTGCGTTCAGCGGTAATTGCTGTTGTTTCTAGCTCGGTGCGTTGTTGTCGGAGTAACGTAGTTTTTGCTATTTGTTGTTTTAACTGAGCCAGTTTATCCCGTTCTTGTTGTAACTGCTGTTTTAGATCAGAGGGGTTAATGATTCCCAGGATATCGTCTTTTTTTACACATTGACCGGTGCGAATCCTTAAGGATTCCAACTGTCCCGATATCGGAGATTGTAACTGTACCACCCGACGGGGATTAATCAGCACTCCCTTACCCGTGACTGTGATCGGAATAGTCCCAACTATGCTCCAAAGTACCCCGATCAGGCCGAATATAGCTAATCCTCCCAAAGGTAGCCAATCGACGGGACTAACCACTGGCATTAACCGATCTAACTGTTCTGGGTCAGATAATCGGTTTAGGGCTTGCTGACGGAAGATAGGGGGTTTTTGCTGAGTCATTATCGGGGAGGAGGGAATCGGGAATCGGGAATCGGGAATCGGGAATCGGGAAAAAATCTTGTGTAGCTGATAAGTATCAGAAAGGCTAAATCTCCGAAGGGGACGGGCTGACTTCCTTGACAATAGCACCCGTAATCAACTCAAATTCATGCCAAAATGGCCTGATCTTTGGAACAAGTTAGCCAGAATAATAGTCTATCAAACAATACAATGGATAAAACATGAAGAACAACCAAAGCGCGCAAACCCAAAAGCAAGTAATCTCTTCTTCTCAAGGGAGTCCGGAGAGTAGTTCACACTCCCAAGATGAGTCCACACTCTCATTGGTCTCATTGTCTGAATTGGACAATGTTTCAGGAGGTATATTATTAGGATTTTTTGGTAAAAAGAACAAAAGCAAAAAAAAATAGGTGGCGAAAACTAAAACAAATAGCAGCTATTCAAGGAAATCTATACTCTTTAGGACTTACGAAATTTAGTTGGTTTTGCCCCCCTGCCCCCCAATTCTGGGGGGTAATGATGTCAAAGTCCCCCAAATTTGGGAGATCCAAATTTGGGGGATTTAGGGGGCACTTGCGTAAGTCCTGCTCTTTTAAGACAGACCGTTTCTGTTGGTCATTTGCCTTTTGACCCATACCATGGCGTTCGATTCGCCTCGATAAATTGATCAACAACCATCCCTCTCGGGGGATGGGGTTGCTGTTTAAACCCCCAGCATTGAGCTTACTTCCTATGTAGCTCTTGCTGGAGGTTTTGTTTTTGGGTTTTAGCAATCGTTTACCCCAACATCATCAAGGGATGATAAAATTATGAATTATAATGAGCTAATCAGCTAATAAAATTAATGCAACTAGAAGACTATTTTGACTTCCTGAGTGTGGACGATATTCGGCTCAAAGGCACAAGAATAGGAATAGAAACTATTCTCTATGATTATATCCATCGTGCCCGCACTCCCGAAGAAATTGCCGAAACCTATCCATCCCTAAATCTAGAACAGGTCTACGCTACTATTCTTTATTATCTACACAATAAAGAAATGGTCAGCCAATATGTTGCTGACTGGCTAGAGTGGAGTCACCAGCAACTGAAAGCACAGCAACTTAACCCCTCCACCTCTGCGCTGCGATTGCGGAAGTTGAGAGCAGAACAAAAAGTAATGAAAAAAGCTGATGACTCTCAAATATCTATTGGATGAAAATGTCAATCCTGCTTACAAAATCCAATTGACCCGGAATTCTCCTGATTTGGTGATGTGGGTTGTTGGTGAACCGAATACTCCTGCAAGAGGAACGTTAGACCCACAAATTCTGAAATGGTGTGACGAGTATGGTTTTGTGCTGGTAACAAATAATCGTAAATCTATGCCGACCCACTTAGCTGATTATATTGCAGAAGGGAATCACATACCAGGAATCTTTATTCTCAACACCAAGTTAAGTATGGGAGAAAATCTTGATGAGCTGGTTTTTCTAGCTGAGGCATCTTTTGAAAGCGAATATCAAGACCAAATTATTTATCTTCCACACAGTTATAGCGTTTAGTTATAGCATTTAGACCTAGGTTGTCAACGGTGGGCATACCGATGACTTGACTTTGTAAGTAAATTTATACCTGTTTGATTATAGTTTCCATTTGGTAGCAAACCTCTTTCGCAGATTGAGAAAGCTTATAGCGTTTCTCGCACTTATGAGGTACACTCTTCTTTGACCTTGATTCCCTGTCTTGATCCAGCGCATCCCTATTCCCTATTCGCTCTTCTCTGTTCCCTGTTCCCTGTTCCCTGTTCCCTATTCCCTATTCCCTATTCCCTACTCCCTACTCCCTACTCCCTATTCCCTTCACACCATCTGTCGCGCCATCAAATCAGCAAACAACCCCTCAACTGCTGCCAACTCCTCAAAACTTCCCTGCTGTACTATCTTCCCACCATGCAATACATAAATCCTATCAGCATGACGAATAGTACTCAAACGATGGGCAATTACTATACGAGTTACTCCCAATTGTTCTAAACTGTTAGTAACAATTCCCTGAGTGCGATTATCCAAGGCAGATGTCGCTTCATCAAACAACAAAATCTGGGGTTTGTGTACCAAAGCGCGAGCAATAAATAACCGTTGTCGCTGTCCTCCAGAAAGATTACCACCCCCTTCGGAAATAATAGTATGTATCCCCATGGGCATGGCTTGAATATCCTCAGCTAATCCCGCCATCTGCAACGCTTCCCGAGCTTGATCTGGGCTAACAATTGCCCCTCCAGCAATGTTTTCCCAAATTGAACCACTCATAATTCGCCCATTTTGCAGCACTACCCCTAACTGTCGCCTGACCGCTGCAATATCTAATCCTGATAAATCTTTGCCATCATAAAAGATTGCTCCCGCTTCTGGGGTTTCAAATCCCAAAAGCAACCGCATGATAGTGGATTTACCACTCCCCGAGGAACCAACAATAGCAATAAATTCTCCGGCTTTCGCGTCTAGGGTAATATTATCTAAAACTAACGGACTATCCTGGCGGTAACGAAAGCAAACTTGGTCTAATTTAAGTTTACCAGAAAGCCTGCCGGGATGGTACTTATCAGCATCAACTTCTGGCTTTGTTTGTAAGATCGGTTGGGCACGTTCCCATAAAATAGTAATATCTAAACTATCAATCAGGGTGTTGCTTAATCGCGTGGCACTGGTGATAAAGGTACCGAAGGCAGTATTAAATGCCAGAAATGTACCAGTAGATAATCCTGTTTCCCCTACCGACTGTGCCATTAAAGCAACAGTAAATCCAAACAGCAGCATGGAACTTACTGCTGGTAACATTACATTAAAAGCGGTTAGTAAGTCTTCCACTAACTGGGTACTTAATATCAGTTTTACCTGCTGAGTATATTTTTTCGCCCAGCAAGTAAACGCCTCTGATTCAGCAGCAGCGACTCGTAATTTCGAGATGCCACCAATTAACTGCACTGTTAGTCCAAATATTTCTCCCGAAAGCTCCTGGAGGGGACGCATTTTCCGCCTGGTAATCAGACCGGATAGGGTAGTAATAATTACTGCTACTAAAGCGATCGCGATCGCAACGAATGCCAGAGGAAAACTGTAGACTATCAATAGTCCTAGATTTAGCAACGAAAATAAACTGGTAAATAGGGTTCGCAAAATGCTACCGCTAAGTCGGTCACGAATCTGATTAACAGCGGAAACCCGATTGTGTAAATCCCCTGTGGAATACTGGCGGAAAAAGGCGGGTTTGAGTTTCAGCAATCTATCCCAAAGGGCGGCTTGAGTATCATAACTGACTTTGGTTTGCACTCTCAGCATTACAAAACTTTGAGCCAATTGGAATATCATCACCCCAAAGCTAGCGGCTAACAATCCCAAACCCATTTCGATTAATAATTGGCGTTTAGCGTCCGGAATGGCAGAGTCGATCAGAATACCCGTAATTTGTGGTGTCACCATCCCGAACAAGGTTGCAACCACTCCCACTCCCAGGATTTTCAGCAAGTCTGGGGCACGACCTCTGATGGTAAATTGGAGAATATCCCAGACGGTAATCTCTTTATCGGGTAAAGGGCGATAAAAGGTATAGGCAATCGGAGCAATTGTTGTGGCAGTGTGACGGTTGAGGGGGGTGCGGGTCAACTCCACTGGGTCAAGGATTTCATACTTGGTGGCTTTGACCGGTAGTAGAGCGACGGGTTGGTTTTCTTCCTTAGTAAACGCCAGCAGGGGACCACAATCTGTTTTCCACCAGTTAGCCGTGAGGGTGACTCGACGGGTGCGGAAACCGGAAGCCCGTGCGATCGCGTCTAGGGTATTGGCATTCTCTGATTTAGCAGCAGGACGAATGGTTATCCCCAAGGCTTTGCCGATAGCACCTACAGCAATTAACAGGGGAGTTTCGGCTTGGGGAATGTCGGCGGTGGGATTGAGGATTGAGGCGAGTTCCCTCAGGGCTTTTTGGGTCATATTAGATCACACTTCACTTACATTTTATCAACAGAAGATTTATTATAAAACTCAGTTTTTAGTTGTTTACCAAAAACAGACGGGAGGATGAAAGCCACGCGCATTTAGGTCGTAGATGAAATCCGACACGAAGGTATCTTTTAAATAATTAAGTAAGCATTCAGCCGTCAGCCGTGAGCTTTTAGCTCACGCTACTTGAGGTGCCGTCAGCTTTGTGGCACAGGCTTTGGCCACGCGGGGCGCGTTTGGCCACGCTGTGCGAACGACGCGCTTGAGTTAACTCATATTAAACGAATGCTTACCTGTTGTCTTGATCCCAAGCGCGAGTGGGGGAAACCCCCGCAGGTCGGCGCTGCATCGCTTATTCAAAAGCTGTTCGGTGTAGCTTGATCAACCCCCCATAAACTGATAGCTGATACGCGACACGCTGATAGCTGAATGCTTACGTATTTCGTAAGACTTTTTATTACTGAAACCAATTAAAAATAATCTACAGATCACCATTTATTAGTTTATCTGTAGATTATTTTTATAACCTAATAAATATGCCATAAACAAATATTAATTTAATCATTTTATACTATTAGGTTTGCAATCTTTAAAGCTAATTTATAAAGTAAATATTAAGAGATAAAATCCCTTGACAGATATGGATTTCATGGAACAGGGGTTCCCTAAGAGCACTAATCGATCGATGAAAGCATTGCAGCGCCAGGGTTATAGCTTAGTTTATCAATCAGATATGACAACGGTGATAATTAAGCTAATTTTGTTCAAAATTAAGAGCTGATAAACTTTGCTTACAAATATTACAAAACTAGGTTTGGTTGATTACTGTGTAAATGTAGTTAAGCGCAACAAAAAATTTTTTTTTGGGCTAATTTACATTGCTTTTCACAGAAAAAAAACAGGAGTAAATCATGGGTACTTTCGAGGATTTAGGCACTTTCACGGGTAATTCCATCATCCGCAATGGGGACCTTAGAATCTTAGACCGCAGTGATGTGTATAAGTTTAGCCTCTCAAACAACGGTCAAATTAACCTAAATCTAAACAATATCAGTGCCGGTGATGATGCTAACCTCAGACTCTATCAGGACACTAACAACAATGGCATCTTGGACTTTGGCGACCAAAATGTCGCTAGATCTTTACAAAGTGGCAATGCTGACGATGTGATCAACTACACTGCTACCAGTGGCACTTACTTTGCCCAGGTAATACGCTACGCTCCTGGTAGCAATGGTATTGTTTCCTATGATTTAGAGTTGTCTGGAAGTACTACTACTACTGGAACTGGAACTACCCCAACTAGCAAACCAAATACCTATCAGCCCTTTAACCCCAACGAAGTTTTTTCCCTAAATAGCAACCCAGACGCAGACCACATTATCTACCTTGACTTTAATGGTCACACCACCACAGGTACTGACTGGAACGATGACTACGGAAATCCTATTGTAACCCCTGCCTATGACACGGATGGGGATACTTCAAATTTCTCCACTGCTGAGAAAGAGACGATTTGGCACATTTGGCAACGGGTGGCAGAAGACTTTAGTCCCTTTAATGTCAATGTGACTACTGCCCAATCTTCCGAGGACCAACTCAAAAAAACTAGCGGTAGTGATTCCCAATGGGGCATTCGCGTTGTGATTGGCGGAGATGGTTCTTGGTATAATAAACCAGGTGCCGTTGGTGTCGCTTATATTGATTCATTCAACGACGACATTGATACCCCCACCTTTGTTTTTTCAGAAATGTATAACGGCAGTGAGAAAGGGGTGGCTGAGACCATTAGCCATGAGGTAGGTCATACCTTGGGTGTTGAACATGACGGTAATTTCACCACCGAGTATTACACTGGTCATGGCAGCGGCCCAACAGGATGGGCTCCTATCATGGGGAATAGTGATTTCAAGGACTTAACTCAGTGGAGCCAAGGTGACTATATCGGTGCCAGCAACCAAGAAGATGACCTAGACATCATCACTGGGCAAAATGGTTTTGGCTATCGCCAGGACGATTATAGTAACTGGCGAACCGGTGCAGCAGCGCTATCCATCAATGATGGTCAGGTGGAAAATTATGGCATCATTGAAAAAAATAACGACATTGACTGGTTTCAGTTCAATTCAACAACGGGCAACATAGCCCTAGATATTGAGCCTTTTGAGCGAGGAGCTAATTTAGACATTCTGGCTAGGCTATATGATGCTTCTGGTCAACTGATTAGCTTCTCTAATCCCATCGGTTCTCTGTCTGCTAGCTTTAATGTTGACCTCGATCCAGGACAGTACTATCTAAGCGTTGAGGGTATTGGTGAAAGAAACGTAATTACTGGCGGATATAGTGATTACGGCAGCTTAGGACAATACTCTATTACTGGCACGATTGCTTAGATCCTGCAATATTTATCATTAGAAACGTTCCTAAAAATATTCCAATATCGAAGCTTATGTTGAGGATGTATAGTAATCCATAAGCGTTAAGTTATAGCTAATTTATAGTAAATATTCATCGCTCAAATCCCTTGACAGATATGGATTTCATGGAACAGGTCTCAAACTAGACCGAATTCCTGAAATCCTTCCAGTGTCATGGTTATAGCTTACTTTACCAATCAGCTCTGACAACTGTGATCATTAAGCTAATTTCGTTACGGTGCGCTTTACCCGTAATTAAATTCGCCACGGGTCGCACCGCTAAAATTAAGAGCTGATAAACTTGGCTTACAAATATTACAAAATTTAGGTGTGGTTTATTAAGCTGTAGATGTAGTAAAGCTCAAAAAAAATCAAGTTTTTGGGCTAATTTCTATTTCTTTTCACAGAGAAAAAAGTCAGGAGTGAATCATGGGTATTTTCGAGGATTTAGGCACTTTCACCAGCAATTTCATCAGCCGCAATGGGGAGCTTAGGCTCTTAGACCGCAGTGATGTGTTTAAGTTTAGGGTCTCAAACAACGGTCAAATTAAGCTAAATTTATACCAGATCAGTGCCGGTGATGATGCTAACCTCAGACTCTATTGGGACACTAAGAATAATGGCATCTTGGACTTTGGCGACCAAAACGTGGCTAGGTCTTTAGAGGGTAGCAAAGCTAAGAATGTGATCAACAACAGTGCTACCAATGGCACTTACTTTGCCGAGGTAAGACCCTACGCTCTTGGTAGCAATGGCATTGTTTCCGATGATTTAGAGTTACCTGAAAGTACTACCACTATTGGAATTGCTGCAACTACCAAACCAAATACCTATCAGCCCTTGAGCCCGAACCAAGTCTTTTCCCTCAACAGCAATCCAGACGCAGACCACATTATCTACCTTGACTTTGATGGTCAAACTACCACAAATACCCTATGGAACCAGAAGTTCGGGAGTCCCATTGTGACCCCTGCCTATGACACGGA
This sequence comes from Moorena sp. SIO4G3, assembly GCF_010692305.1. Taxonomy (NCBI): domain Bacteria; kingdom Bacillati; phylum Cyanobacteriota; class Cyanophyceae; order Coleofasciculales; family Coleofasciculaceae; genus Moorena; species Moorena sp. SIO4G3. Next base: position 23,855 of record NZ_JAAHIG010000050.1, read on the forward strand.
TGGGAATACTTCAAATTTTTCCACTGCTGAGACACAGACCATTTGGCGCATTTGGCAACGGGTGGCAGAAGACTTTAGTCCCTTTAATGTCAATGTAACTACTGCCCAACCTTCCGATGACCAACTCAAAAAAACCAGCGCTAGTGATTCCCAATGGGGGATTCGCGTTGTGATTGGGGGAGATGGTTCTTGGTATCAAAAAGGTACCGGTGGTTTGGCTTATATGGATTCATTCAACTGGAACACTGATACCCCCGTTTTTATTTTTTCAGAGAATCGCGCTGGAGGTAGTGAGAAAGCGGTGGCTGAAGCTATTAGCCATGAAGTAGGTCATAGCTTGGGTCTGACACATGACGGTAATTTAACCAACCACTATTACACTGGTCATGACAATGGCAATGTCGAAACAGGGTGGGCTCCTATTATGGGAGAGGGCAACGATAAAAATCTAACTCAATGGAGCAAAGGTGAGTATACCGGTGCCAGCAACCAAGAAGATGACCTAGACATCATCACTGGGCAAAATGGTTTTGGCTATCGCCTGGACGATTATGGTAACAGTCGAACCAGTGCAGCAGCGCTATCTTTCAATGGTGGTCAGGTAGAAACTTATGGCATCATTGAACAAAATAACGACATTGACTGGTTCCAGTTCAATTCAACAACGGGCAACATAGCCCTAGATATTAAGCCTTTTGAGCGAGGACCTAATTTAGACATTCTGGCTAAACTATATAATGCTTCTGGTCAACTGATTAGCGTCTCTAATCCTATCGGTTCTCTGTCTGCTAGCTTTAATCTTGACCTCAATCCAGGACAGTACTATCTAAGCATTGATGGTACGGGTCTTGGAAACTTAGCTACCGGATATAGTGATTACGGCAGCTTAGGACAATACTCTATTACTGGCGGCGTTGCTGAATAATGGAATGATTTTAATGGAGATGGGAAGTGTGGTGTTATCGTGGCTAATCCCGATTCCCGTTCCCCTCCTGGGAGGGGTTAGGGGTGGGTTCCGATTCCCGATTCCCGATTCCCGATTCCCTTTGCTATATCAAAAACCCTATATCAAACCGAAAGATTACCATGAATAAATAGTGTAGTGATTAATTTAATGACTTCCAGTTTGCTCAATACTCCCTCCCTGAATGCTCCGACTGTTGAGAAGCTACCGAATGGGTTAACCATTGTGGCGGAGCAGATGCCGGTTGAAGCTGTCAATCTGAATGTTTGGATTAATGTGGGTTCCGCAGTGGAATCAGATCAGATTAATGGTATGGCTCATTTTCTGGAGCATATGGTGTTTAAGGGCACACCAAAATTGCAAAGTGGTGAGTTTGAGCGGCTGATTGAGCAACGGGGTGCGGTAACCAATGCGGCTACAAGTCAGGATTACACTCACTATTACATCACTACAGCTCCTAAAGATTTTGCCCAGCTGGCACCATTACAGCTGGAGGTGGTACTCAATCCTAGTATTCCTGATCATGGCTTTGAAAAGGAGCGAATGGTAGTTTTGGAAGAAATTCGCCGTTCCCAGGATAATCCCCGCCGCCGCACCCATAGGTGGGCAATGGAAACTACCTTTGATCAGTTACCCTATCGACGTCCTGTGCTTGGACCTGCCTCGGTGATTGAACAACTCCAGCCTCAGCAGATGCGTGACTTTCACGGTAGTTGGTATCAACCAGGGTCTATGACTGCCGCAGTGGTGGGGAATTTGCCAGTGACTGAATTAATTGAAATTGTCAGCAATGGATTTACTCAAGCACAGCCAAGGGCAATAGAACATAGAACAAACCTTCCCCCTGAACCAGCTTTCGAGAAGATTGTCCGTCGGGAGTATGTGGATGAATCTTTACAACAAGCGCGGCTGGTGATGGTGTGGCGGGTCCCTGGTATACCTGAGTTGAAGGAAACCTATGCTTTGGATGTGCTAGCAGGAATTTTAGGACGAGGTCGTATGTCCAGGTTGTTTAGGGATTTGCGAGAAGAACGGCAACTGGTTACTCAAATTGGGGTTAGTAATATCACTCAGCGGCTGCAAGGGGTGTTTTACATTTCTGCTAAACTCCCAGCTGAGAATTTGGCAGAAGTGGAAAATGCGATCGCAAACCATATCCATCGCTGTCAGACAGAATTGGTATCAGACTCAGAGATTGCTCGGATTCGTACCAAAGTGGCCAATCAGTTTATCTTTAGTAATGAGAAACCAAGCGCTCGCACCAGTTTATATGGTTACTATTACTCCCAAGTCGGGGATTTAGAACCAGCACTGAATTACCCTAGTCATATTAAATCAGTTACTGCTGTTGATATCCAAAAGGCTGCACAGCAGTATCTGTCTCCCCATGGGTATGGTATTTTGATCGCAAAGGGAACAGGGAACGGGGAACAGGGAATCGGGAGTAGGGAGTAGGGAGTAGGGAATCGGGGATCGGAACCCACCCCTAACCCCTCCCAGGAGGGGAACGGGAATCGGGAGTCGGGAGTCGGGAAAAAATTCTGTGTACCTCATAGCTATGATCAACGCTATGGTGGTTAGTTGATTTTGATACCAAGTTGCGGTCAAACGTACAACTTTCTCTTGCGCCTATCTCCCTATCTCCCTATCTCCCTATCTCCCTATCTCCCTATCTCCCTATCCAAGCAATGTACTTTCTTTGAATGCAACTCGGTATGAGTTGCTTTTACAGTCAACCGTCAACGGTCAACACATTCCTTTTTTGCTGAATTGTTGGTGAATTCAAAATTATCTATAGCATTTATCCTACTATCCTACTTATAAGGTATAGTCAATTTTATTCCTCCTACTCCCTACTCCCTACTCCCTATTCCCTACTCCCTACTCCCTACTCCCTACTCCCTACTCCCTCTAAAATGTGGAAAGAAATTGCTGACCAGATCAGCCAAGTCACCGGTGAAACCTTTGAGATTAACCAGCGCCAATCTGTTGGTGGTGGTTGTATTAATCAGGGTTATGCTCTGGTCGGTAAGACTAATAAGTATTTTGTTAAACTCAATTCTGCCTCTCAAGTCTATATGTTTGAGGCCGAAGCCCTGGGTCTCAAGCAGATGGTGGCAACTCAGACTATCCGAATCCCCAAAGCAATTTGCTATGGCACTGCCGTCGATTGTTCTTATATTGTCTTGGAGTGGCTAGACCTTGGTGGTGGTAACAGTACCGAGTCTTGGGTAAAAATGGGACATCAGTTAGCAGCCATGCATCAGGCTAGTCCCCCCCAAGGTTCAACCGAGATGGGAAAGTTTGGTTGGAATCAAAATAATACGATTGGTTCGACACCACAAGTGAATCAATGGATGTCGGATTGGGTAGAGTTTTTTGTAGAGTATCGCCTGGGTTATCAGTTTCAGCTAGCACGGCGTCGCAGTGGTCATTTCCCGAAACAAAACCAATTACTGGCAGAAGTTCCTAAATTACTGGATCATCAGCCTCAACCTTCCTTAGTACATGGTGATTTATGGGGTGGTAATGCGGCTATTACCATGGCGGGAGAACCAGTAATTTTTGACCCAGCTACTTATGTAGGCGATCGCGAAGTTGATATTGCTATGACCGAATTGTTTGGTGGTTTCCCAGCAGCATTTTATCGAGGCTATAACGAGGTGTGGCCCTTAGAGCAAGGTTACAAACGGCGGAAAAACCTCTATAACCTTTACCACATCCTCAATCACTTTAATCTGTTTGGTAGTGGTTATGAATCCCAAGCTAACCGGATGATTGATCAGATTTTGAGAGATTAATTCAGCTTGGAATAGGGAACAGGGAACAGCGGATCTGGGAACAGGGGATATCGGAACAGAAATCAGGTTTCCAGCTTTTTAATAAGAGCAATAATCATTCGACTCTCTTCTCGAAGCAAAGAACTAAGAGGATATCTCCCAAGTTTTTTGATACTGAACTTTGCCCCCCTAGCCCCCCAATTCTGGGGGGAACAAGAATCCATTTATTGCTAAAAGTCCCCCAAAATTGGGGGATTTAGGGGGCTTGAATGTAGCAAATGATACTTCTCAGACAACCTCTAATCAAGTCTAGATCTTTTTGATTAGATAATCCTACTCTTTGAGATATAGCGTTTCTAGGACTCATGAGGTACACATTATTTTTCACCTCTTCCCTCTTCCCTCTTCCCTCTTCCCTCTTACTTCTTACCTCTTCCCTGCTCCCTGCTCCCTGCTCCCTGCTCCCTAAAAACCAGAAATTTGTACCTCACAAGTCGTAGAATTGCTATAAAAGTTTATAACTACAATAACTAAATTTCCCTGGTCTAAAGTTCCCGACAACTGCGCTGAAGTCTACTGTAATTACCCATTAGCAGCCGACGGATAGGATAGCCATCCGTGTCGGAATTATGAGAATTTTTGATGCCATATTCCCGACTCCCGACTCCCGACTACCGACTCCCTCGGTGCGCTTTCCGTAGGCGAATTAAATTCGCCACGGGTCGCACCGCTCCCGACTCCCGACTCCCGACTCCCTGTTCCCTTTGCTAGATAAGTAATCTAGCCCCATAAGTAATCTAACCAACTTGATCTAAAATGCAAGCAAGCTTAAGCAGCGGAAGCTCATGTCAGCTGATCGCGTGAGGCCGTTGTCTATCTAAAAAACAAGACCAAGAAAAAACTTATGCCTAAATGGAGTTCTCTGGTACTAGCCACTCTAGTATTAGTTGCACCCTTAACAGCCTGTGAAGGAGGTGGGACAAGCGCTACACAAAGCCGCTTAGATATAGTCAAGAGCCGTGGCAAGCTGATTTGTGGTGTTGACGGTGGCATTCCCGGATTTAGCTTTGTGGATGGGAGCGGTAACTACTCCGGGCTAGATGTGGATGTCTGTAAAGCAGTTGCTGCTGCTTTGTTTGATGACCCAGGAGCAGTAGAGTACCGTAACCTTGACTCCACGGAGCGATTTCCCGCCGTCCGGAATGGTGAAGTGGATATGCTCTCGCGCAATACCACCTGGACTCTTAGCCGAGATAGCTCTACCAATAATTTAGAATTTGCCCCTACTACCTTTTATGATGGTCAGGGCATGATGGTGCGCAAAAACAGTGGGATTAAGACACTGAAAGATTTTAAAGGCAAATCCGTCTGTGTGGAAACTGGAACCACTACTGAGTTGAATTTAACCGACAAGATGCGAGAAGCAGGTGTCGAATTTGAGCCCGTGGTATTTCAGAAAGCAGACCCTGCCTATACTGCCTATGACGAAGAACGTTGTGACGGCATGACTTCTGATAAATCCCAACTACTGGCCAAACGTAGCACTCTGCCTAAACCTGATGATCATATACTCCTAGATGTTACCATGTCCAAGGAACCCTTGGGACCAGTAACTATTAATAATGACTCTGCTTGGTTTGATGTCGTCAAGTGGGTTACCTTCGCCTTGATTGAAGCCGAAGAGTTAGGCATTACTAAGGCGAATGTGGCACAAATGAGCAACAGTCCTAACCCGACTGTTAAACGCTTCCTGGGTGTTGAAGGTGACTTAGGCAAAGGTCTCGGTTTAGAAAACGATTTTGCAGCGCGAGTGATTAAGCACGTCGGTAACTACGGCGAAGTCTATGACCGGAACTTGGGTAAAAGTTCTCAGTTCAAACTCAATCGGGGTCTCAATGACCTCTGGACTCGTGGGGGTATTTTGTATTCTCCACCCTTCCGTTAAGGGATTGTTAACTGTTTCAGGTTGAACGCGCACGCGTGGCCTTTTGGCCAAGGTTGAAGGTTGAAGGTTGATTGGTTGAAGGTTGATTGGTTGAAGGTTGATTGGTTGAAGGTTGCAGGTTGAATGTTGAAAGTTGACTGTTAACGGTAAACCTAAAACCTAAGAGGATGTTTGAGAAGTACCAAATGTTTGGCATCAGCCACGATTATCCCCCAAATCTGGGAGACTTTGAGCCAACTTCCCCCCGGGGGGCTAGGGGTAAATTTATAGTAGCATCCAACACTTTTAAAACAGCCTCTAAAATCTAAAACCTAAAAGCTGTAACCAACCTTAAAGCTGCAACATTCAACCAACCAACCTTAAACCTGCAACCTGCAACCAACCAACCTTAAACCTGCAACCTTAAACATTAAACCTTCAACCTTCAACCAACCAACCAACCTTAAACCTGCAACCTTAAACATTAAACCTTCAACCTTCAACCAACCAACCTTCAACCTAAACAACTAACCAATGACAAGCAATATAGGTCAAAAGCCTCCTTTGTGGCGGGATGACCGATTTTGGCGCATTGCCATACAAGTCCTATTTGTGCTGGTGGTGATTGCGGTCGTGGCATGGCTAGGCACCAACTTAAGCCGAAATATTCAGCGACAAGCGATTAAATTGGGGTTTGATTTTCTCCAAGATCAAGCCAAATTTGGTATTGGCGATACTCCCATTCCCTACAAAGCCACTGACCCCTATAGCTATGCTTTATTGATCGGACTGGCTAATTCATTGCGGGTGATGGTGTTTGGGATTATCCTGACAACTATTGTTGGTATTACCGCCGGGATAGCTAGTTTTTCTGACAATTGGCTAGTGAGTAAGCTGAGTCTGCTTTATGTGGAAATAGTGCGCAATACACCACTGCTGCTGCAATTACTATTTTGGTACTTTGGTGTTTTCTTCCAACTGCCAAAACTGTCGGAAAAAATTCAGTTACCTGGGTCGATATTTTTGAGCAAGCGGGGAATTTATATTCCTTGGCCTCCCTTCACCACCCAGCTGTTTTTGTGGTTGGTGGTTTTGCTAGTCGGTGCGATCGCAGCAGTTTTAATCTGGCAGTGGCGCACTAAAGTGATGGTAGAACAAGCACAATCCGGTCAGCCGCAGTTAATTGCTTTAATTGCGATCGCAATTGCTGCTGTCTTAATTATCATCATCGGTTTTAGTTGGCAAAGACCCCAAGAAGTTATCGACACAGGTAATATTGAAGGCGGACTCCGGCTAACTATTGAGTTCTGTGCCTTACTAGCTGGTCTAGTCTTTTACACAGGTGCGTTTATCGCGGAAATTGTCCGATCTGGAATAGAGTCAGTACAGAAAGGACAGTGGGAAGCAGCAAGATCTTTGGGACTTAAGTCAGGCTTAGCTATGCGGTTAGTGATTTTTCCCCAAGCCTTGCGGGTGATTATCCCTTCCCTAAACAGCCAATATATGAACCTAGCCAAAAACTCCAGTTTAGCATCTGCGATTGGCTACCCAGATATCTACTCCATTGCTCAAACCACCTTCAACCAAGCCGGTCATGAAATAGAAATAATCGTAGTGATCATACCCCTGACCTATCTAACCATTAACCTGATCATTTCTTTCGTGATGAACCTGTTGAATCGGACAGTTCAATTGCCGGAAAGATAATTGGTTAACTTAATTGGTTAACTATTGACTTATAACTAGATAATGACTACTGTTAATTCTCAACCTCCTGAACTAGCACCACCTCCTGAACTACAGGTTAATCCAGTTACCTGGATAAAGAAAAATTTATTTAGTACTTGGTATAATAGCCTATTAACGGTTAGTGTTTTATGGTTTATATTCGTAACTGTTAAAGGCTTGATAACATGGGCAACCACTGAAGCCCAGTGGGATGTTATTACAGATAACTTTCGTCTGTTTTTTGTAGGAACCTATCCCGCCACCGAAAACTGGCGTCCATGGTTGATTCTGGGGATTATTGTCTTCCTATCCGGGATAACTTGGGGAGTTTTAGCAAGAAATATTCCCACTCTATTTAGTCGCAATGTGTTAATAGCTCTAGTGATCAGTGGTGCTATATTAGTGCTATTTCCAGTAGCAATTCCCTATCGGTTATTGCTGTTAGGAATAGTAGTCTTACTGGTAGCTAGTGCTTGGGGAGGACAACAGGTTGCTAAGACTCAACCAAAACTGGGGAATTGGTTACCTTTAGCTTGGTTTATTGCTTTATTAATCTTCCTGTGGCTTCTGGGAGGAGGACTCGGATTAAAACAGGTATCCACTAATCAATGGGGAGGTTTGCTTCTTAATGTCTTAGCCGCAGTGGTCAGTATTTTAATCTGTTTTCCCCTAGGTGTATTACTAGCCCTAGGACGACAAAGTACTTTACCAGTTGTGCGCGGCTTCTCTATCCTTTACATTGAACTAATCCGAGGACTACCGCTGATTGCGATTTTGTTCATGGGACAAGTAATTATCCCACTATTTCTACCACCAGGAATGCGACCAGACCGGGTGTTACGGGCAATAATCGGTCTGACTTTATTTAGTGCTGCTTACTTAGCCGAAAATGTGCGAGGAGGACTGCAATCTATACCTACGGGTCAAATCGAAGCTGCTAAAGCATTGGGTTTAAATACTCCCCTATCCGTAGGGCTGATTGTTTTACCTCAAGCACTCAAAGCTGTTATTCCTGCTATTGTCGGTCAGTTTATTAGTCTGTTTCAAGACACAACTCTCCTATTTGTTGTAGGTCTAGTGGAGTTGCTTGGTATCGGTGATTCTATCTTTGCCCAAGCCAAATTTCAAACCCCCTATCAAGAAGTTTACCTATTCGACGGACTCCTATTCTGGTTATTTTGTTACGCCATGTCCACAGCAAGCCGACGTCTAGAAAAACAATTAAATGTAGACCATTGAATCTAGATTATAGCAATTATCATAGCTATGAGGTACACAATTTATGGATTTTAGGGAACAGGGAATAGGGAATAGGGAATAGGGAATAGGGAATAGGGAACAGGGAATAGGGAACAGGGAATAGGAAATAGCCCTGCGCTGCATCAAGACGGGGAATCAACGTCAAAGAAGAAAATACCTCATAACTGCGATAAACGCTATATAACCTTAAACCTGTAACCTTAAACCTTTAACCTTAAACCTTAAACCTTCAACCTTTAACCTTCAACCTGTAACCTTAAACCTGTAACCTTTAACCTTTAACCCAATCTAACCTTACTCAAGGGAAAAGAATCATGACCAATCAACAACCAATCACTGCTTCTCAAGACCCAGTGAATCCCGGAGATACCGAATCCATGATCATCGCTCAAGATGTTCATAAGTGGTACACCAGCAACCAATTTCATGTTCTGCGTGGTGTCAGTCTAGAAGTCAAGAAAAAAGAAGTAGTGGTGATAATGGGGCCTAGTGGGTCTGGAAAATCTACGTTTATTCGGACATTTAATGCTTTAGAAGACTATCAAAAAGGAAAAATTGTTATTGATAGCATTGAACTCTCCCATGATTTGCGAAACATTGATACCATTCGCAAAGAAGTTGGGATGGTGTTCCAACAATTTAACTTATTTCCTCACCTGACTGTGCTGCAAAATGTCACCCTTGCTCCGATTTGGGTGCGCCGCTGGAAAAAGGCAAAAGCTGAAGAAATTGCCATGCAGCTGTTAGAAAAAGTCGGTATTCTCGAACAAGCCAAGAAGTATCCCGGTCAACTGTCAGGGGGACAACAGCAACGGGTAGCTATTGCCCGTGCTTTGGCAATGCAGCCTAAAATAATGTTATTTGATGAGCCTACCTCAGCTCTCGACCCAGAGATGGTGCGAGAGGTACTCGATACCATGCGATCGCTTGCTGATTCTGGGATGACTATGGTTTGCGTTACCCACGAGGTAGGTTTTGCTAGAGAAGTTGCAGACCGAGTGGTATTAATGGCTGATGGGAAGTTGGTGGAAGAAAGTACACCCCAGGAATTTTTCAACAATCCTCAACATGAACGTACTAAGCAGTTTTTATCTCAAATTTTATAAATATAGCAAAATGTTTTACCTCTTGCCTCTTGCCTCTTGCCTCTTGCCTTTTTCCTGCTCCCTACTCCCTACTCCCTACTCCCTCTTAGAAGGTATATAACCTTCCACTACATAATCAGATCCTATCTGACGCCAACTGACTCGTTCTAAGGTTAGAGCATCAGTCATGAGTGTCAAGCCCAAATCTCCTACTGGTGAGGGACCACCTTGACCACCGATGATTTTTGGAGCAATAAAGGCTACGATTTTTTGGACTGCACCATCTGCGATCGCATTTGCAGCTAAGATACCACCACATTCCCATAACACACTGGAAAGCTGCCTGTCATATAAATATGCCATGACTTGAGAAGGCGTCAGAGGATTCAATACCACCACCTCTACACCCTGGTTGACCAGATGTTGATATAAATCTCCCTCAGTTCCGACCTCTGTAAACACCAACGTAGGGACATGATCCGTTTGCCAAACACGAGCATCTCTGGGTAAGTCGAGGGTGCGACTCATGATCACCCGTAGGGGATTCGGTAGGTTTGGATTGTGACTAGTCAAGTTGGGGTTATCCTGACGCACCGTATTACCGCCCACAATCACTGCATCGCAAGCTGAACGCATTTGATGCACCCAACTGCGGGACTTTTCCCCTGTAATCCATTTGCTGTGACCACTGGTAGCAGCAATTTTGCCATCTAAAGTCATAGCATACTTGAGAATTCCCAATGGACGCTGGTAAAGAATGCGATGAATAAAGCCTTCATTGAGCTGACGGCAAGCAGCCTCTTCCACACCTACCACCACTTCAATTCCAGCCGCCCTTAACCGTTCAATACCTTTTCCAGATACCCGTGGATCAGGGTCCACCATCCCCACCACTACTTTAGCCACTCCAGCCTTAATTAACGCTTCTGTACAAGGAGGGGTTCTACCATAGTGATTGCAGGGTTCCAGATTCACGTAAACCGTTGCGCCCTGGGCATTTTCCCCAGCCTCTGAGAGGGCAAACACTTCCGCGTGGGGTTGACCAGCAGCGGGATGAAACCCTTCCCCAACAATTTCCCCATTGCGGACAATTACACAACCCACTAAAGGGTTGGGTGTAGTACGTCCCTGGGCTCGCCGTGCTAGTTGGATACACCGCTGTATCATGGCTTGCGCTAAGGGAGTTTCAGGAAAAGATGTCACAGGAGAGTTGTCCATTTGTCTATTACTATTCCTCTGTTAGTATTCGTTTGTTACTATTGAGAGTTTTTTTTTAATCATTAATGAAATCCCTTAGCATTTAATTAACTTTAAATCTAAACTCTAAACGTCATAAAATTTAAATTGTTCACCAATAGCTCATAATAATCACTTAAAAACTAATGAATTAACTGTGGCAAATTCCACAGTTTTATAATTTTTTTACCACCACTAGTAGCAATTGTATGACAATCAGGACTAATCGCAAAATAGTCAATTGGATTTGGAAAACCATTTAGGGTGTAGATTAGTTTTTCATTAGCAAAATCCCACACTTTTATCGTTTTATCTGCACTTCCACTGAACAACTTCTTACAATTAGCACCGATAGCTAGTTCTTCCACATAATTGGTATGATCAGTTAGACTATTGACTTCTTCTCCAGTATCTAGATTCCAGACTTTGATAGTATTGTCAGCACTAGCACTAAACAATCGTTGTCCATCCGGACTTATGGCTAGAGAATTAACATAGCTATCATGACCTTTTAGAGTGTCGATTTCTTCCCCAGTGTTGATATCCCAAATTTTAATTGTCTTATCAGCACTAGCACTAAATAGTTCTTGATCATTCTGACTAATTAATAAAAAGTTAATTGAACTTTGATGACCTTGGATAGTGCGGATTTCTTCTCCCGTGTTGATATCCCAAATCTTAATCGTCTTATCGGCACTAGCACTAAACAATCGTTGTCCATCCGGACTAACCGCTAGATGATTAATATAACTCTTATGACCTTGGAGAGTGCGGAGTTCTTCTCCCGTGTTGATATCCCAAATTTTAATCGTCTTATCGGCACTAGCACTAAATAAGTGTTGTCCATCGGGACTAATAGCTAGATAATTAACAAAGCTATTATGACCTTGGAGAGTGTAGATTTCTTCTGCCGTGTTGATATTCCAAATTTTAATCGTCTTATCGGCGCTCCCACTAACTAATAATTCGCCATCTTGACTAATGACTAGGTAATTAACCCAACTTGAATGAGCAGTGAAGGTCTTAGTGTTAACTACAGATAATTCTTGAGCAGATATCTCTTGATATTTTCTAAGGGAAGGATTATAGGATTGATACAATAGCCAACCACCAGCACCAAATAATCCAAGCACCAAAGTCAATATTCCTCCTAACCACCCTCTTCTTCTTGGGGTTTTGACAACTTCCGTTTCTATAGAAATATTGGGTTGAGATTTAGTTTTCAAGCTTTGGTTGGTGGTACTCGCTTTTATTAGATTAGTATTAGCCTGTGAAATACTAATAAAAGATGAAATATTAGCGATATCATTTAAAATTTGCTGAGTTTTCTGAGGTCGAGCTGCTGCCGTTCGTGCCATCAAACTATCAATAAATTCGGCTAGCTGCTCAGATATTTGAGGAGCATGATCACGCCAATGAAATTGATCATTTAACGGATCATAAACACTCTGATCCGTGACTGATTTCCCAGTTAGTAAATAAACAAAGGTTCGCCCCAGAGCATAAAAATCGGACTGTGGGACTGCATACCCTTTTTCTTGCTCTGGGGGAGTATAGCCATGGGAACTAATCTTGGTCACACTGCCTCCACCACCAATTTCCGCTAGGTAGGTATAGGTCAACTCTCTAGCGGTGCCAAAGTCAATCAATACCAATTGCCCATTGGCACGGAGCATGATGTTTTCTGGCTTGATATCGCGATGGAAATAGTTTTCTTGGTGAACAAGATGCAAAATCTCTACTATCTGCTTTAACCATTTAAGGGCTTGCGGTTCTAGAATTGGGTGATTGCCCTGTTGCCTCATCCACTGCTTCAAGTTAAGTCCATCAATTTTCTCCATGATGATGCAATGCAGCGGCTCCTTACTCTGTCTAGGAAAAAACTGAAAGTAGCCCTCTGGATCGATTTGAGGGATACCGGGATGAGTCAGCTTGCTCAATACAGCTGCCTCTTGGCGAAATAGTTCAATAATTCTGGATTTCGAGTTGTGCTCTGGCTTAAGCACTTTTAAAATTTTTGGTACTGCCCCGTTGTAAGCTTCGTAAACCTTACCAAAGCCACTTTGGTCACTTAACAGGCGCATCACCCGATAGCGACCTTGTAATAACAAATCTGAGCCACAATGGCGACAAACGAGATTCGTCATGTTCCCTGGGTCATCTGGTTGAAGGCACAGGGGATTGATACAGTAGCTCATGCCTAGCTACAAAGAGATAGTGGTCTTATCCCAATATTAGGATGGGGGTTTTGAATTAATCTACTCAAAGCAATATTTTCGCTCATTACGCCCCTAGTAGCTCAACAGCAGGATTAAACAGATCAATATATAGGTTTTTATAGAGTCAGCTAGCAAGCAAAACTACCCACATTCATGGGGGAGATGTAGCCAGCGGTAGGAGCTTTTAAGCTCCGTGATGCTCTCTGTGATTCTCAATATAACGCCTAACTGTTTCAGAGCTGACGTTACCGGCAGTACTGACAAAATAACTTCGAGTCCAAAGGGAAGGGAGTCTAAGCAGGATTGGAAACTCTTGTCTGAGATATCTTGATGACCTTCCCTTAACTCGATGTACTACGTCTTTGGCAGATAGGCAAGGGTAGGCATTAACAAACAGATGAACGTGGTCAGGCTGGATTTCAAGGCTGATTAACTTGCAGTCGAGGTCTACCAAAACTTCCCAGATGATTTCCCTTAACCGCTTCTCAATGTTGTCCACAAGTACCTTCTTTCGTCGCTTGGTAATCCAAACGATGTGGTAGTTAACCAGACTCACTGAATGTCTGTCATGCCTGTATTGTTGACCCATTAATCGGCTAGAGTGTAGATATAAATATTATATCAACATAATGAAAGGTTGTCAGCAAAATCTAATCAACAACCCAGAAGTGTTGCCAGTTCTAGAGTTCATCTGCTCCGAGTCCAACAAATTAACCAACTGCGGCATCTATCATGCTAGACAGTTGTTTTTCAAGACCAAGCGCTTCATCAATAAGTTTGAACTGAACTATGAGATGAAAACAACCAAGAACCCGCACTACCAGTTCATGCACTCCCAGGCAGCACAGCAAGCCCTGATCAGTGTCGCTGAATCCTTCCGGTCATTCGTAGGATTGCTCAAGGCGTACAGAGAGAATAAAATTGATAAACCCCCACAGTTGCCTAAGTACCGAACCAAAGGTGGGCTGGAAGTTGTCAGCTATCCTAAGCAAGCACTGAAACTGACTGACCAAGCAATCAGGATTCCTCTAGGAAAGCGAGTTAAAGCCTGTTTCGGAATGCAGTATTTCTATCTGCCAATGCCAGCCAACTTAGAATTCAAGGAAATCAGAGAACTCCGGATATTACCCAGGAACGGATGCTACTATGCAGAGTTCGTCTACAACACAGAAGAAATTCAGGCAGATCTTGATGTTGATAACTGTTTAGGGATTGACGCGGGTGTAGACAACTGGTTAACCTGTGTCTCGAATCTGGGTGATAGTTTCATCATCAATGGTCGAAAGTTGAAATCTCAGAATCGTTGGTACAACAAAGAAGTAGCTCGGTTAAAGACTGGTCAACCGCAAGATTTCTGGAGTCCCCGGTTAGCTGCTATCACTGAGAAGCGGAACCGACAGATGAGAGATTCCAGGAACAAGACCGCAAGACTATTGCTGAACTATATCGGGTAGGTCGGCGGGGTCACCCCCGCTTCGCCCCCTAAGCACCGTGCGAACAAGTCTCCAAGTACACGGCGCACCTAATCCCTTTAGAACTCGTTATTCTTTCAACCGTTTTTTCCTTGATTT